>NZ_CP156674.1:3900000-4060521 GCF_039851965.1 Pseudalkalibacillus hwajinpoensis
ATTCGTTATAAAAAAGCTCATGAGAAAATTGCGATGGGTTTGTTAAGCTTCATGCCTAATGAAAAAGACATCAAAAGGCTACAGCAGTCAATTAAAGATTATGAAGAAATGGAATCTTGCCAGCTTTTTCTATGGAAAGATGAAGACATTATTGGTTTGCTAGGTATTGAGTGGGTAAATGAGAACGAAGTAGAGTTAAAGCACATTAGTGTCAATCCTTCTCACCGTCATCAGGGGATCGGAAAGCATATGGTGGAAGCACTTCGAGAGATGCTAAGTGATGAGATTGATATAAAGGGAAATGAATATACTGGAACGTTTTTTGAGAGATGTCACTTAGAAGAAAACATTAAATAATGATCAACTACAAAAAGGAACGGCTCAGCCGTTCCTTTTTTGGTGTCGAATTTGAAATTGGTGGTTTCTTTCAACGAGTACTTCTGTTCGATCCCGCCTGGAGTGTCTGTGGATGAGGTCATCATTTGTTAAATCACTGGGTGTGCCGTACGCACATCCAAGTTCTTGACAGCGTTCCTGGCATTGTTGGAGGAGCTCCTTGCTTGTAAGTGGAAGATCGAATCCGTTGTATGGAGAACGAGATTCAATGAGGTGATACTCCTGTGTAAGGTCGCGAAGAAGCTGGTCGACGTCAATAGCAAGCGTCTCAAGCTCTATCCGTTCACTTATAGCAATTCGCTTTGCATTCTGGATCATTCGCGCTGCACCTGCAAAATTCCCTCGACGATGATGATATAATCCGACTGCAATCTGGATCAATCCAACCCAATGAGTCTTTCGTCTCCCGCGTGGGTCCTGCTTCCAATGTTCCTCCAGAATTTCATGGCATTCAAAATAATCACGTATTCCGTGGAAGTGAGCGAGATAGTCGATGTAAGCTTCAGAATACATATCGTTCCCTCCATTTCCTTAGTAGTGTAGCATAGGTTTATTCCTGTGTTAAAGCGAATGATTTTCGTATCCATACTGTAAAAAAGTTCATATTACGAAGCTATATGATAATGAAACAACTTCTTATTCATAGGAGAAGTAAGATAATACTTAGTTACAGTGCTGATGTATATAGCTTTTATTAATTTCAAGCAGAAATAGCAATAAAGTGAAACATCTATCAGAGAGGTCTTTTTCCCTGTCTGAAGTTGTGTGGCGCAGTATTTAAGCCTAGATCTCCATAATTTCGAGAATCGGCGAAATAACGAAATATGATATAATCGTTTTATTAGATGGAGATGGATAAAGGAAGATGGAATGAAATGATGCAATATAGTGTTAAGGTAGATGCCTTTGAAGGTCCTCTGGATCTATTGCTTCACCTGATTAATAAGTACGAAGTAGATATTTATGATATTCCTGTATCACAAATAACAGACCAGTATTTAACATTTATACATACGATGCAGGAACTAGAATTGGATGTAGCGAGCGAGTATTTAGTTATGGCTGCTACACTGCTAGCAATCAAGAGCAAAATGCTACTCCCTCAAAAAGAAGAAGAGTTATTTGATGATGACCAGGAATTCGATGATGACCCTCGGGATGAGCTGGTACAACGGCTTGTCGAGTATCGGAGATTTAAAGAAGCAGCAAATGACCTTAAGGAAAAGGAAAGTAGCCGCAGCCTTCTTTATGCGCGTCCACCCGCTGATATTAGTGAATATAGTCGAGAGGAACATCAAACGTCAATTGGTGATGTAACCTTATATGATATGTTAGCGGCCTTTCAAAAGATGTCTCGTCGCGTGAAGGACAAAAAGCCCAAGCGAACGAGGATTCAAAGTCAGGACATTCCTATTGAAGACCGGATGAATGAAATTAGACTCAAGCTTCAGGGGAATGGGAGGAAGAGATTTACGGAACTTTTTGTAGAAGAAGAACGGGGACATATGATTGTGACATTTCTTGCGATTTTGGAACTAATGAAAAAAAGGGCTGTTGCATGTGAACAGGACAGCAATTTTGGAGAGATCATGATTTTTGAAAGTGAAGGGAAGGCTTCAGAGTGACAAAAGAGGAAGTGAAAAGCATTATTGAAAGTCTTTTATTTGTGGTTGGGGACGAAGGGATTACGTTGAAAGATCTTTGTGAGACCATCTCGTTAGAAGAAGAGACAATTTCTGATGCTCTAAAAGAATTACAACTAGAATACGATGAGGTAGAACGGGGTTTTAAAATTGTGTTTCTTGGTGGTGGATACCAGCTTACGACTAATGCAAAAAATGCCCCGTATATTGAAAAATTAATTGATCAACCAGGAAATCATTCACTTTCTCAAGCTGCTCTCGAAACCATGGCCATCATAGCTTATAAACAACCGATTACGAGGATTGAAATTGAGGAAATACGTGGTGTGAAAACGGATAAACCTCTTCAAACATTGATGAGGAAGCTACTCATTAAAGAAGCAGGTAGAGCCGAGAAGGCAGGACGAGCTATTTTATATGGTACAACAAGAGAGTTCCTATTTCATTTTGGACTGAGCTCCATTAAGGAGCTTCCACCACTACCCGATGGAAGCGAAGAAACGGAAGACGATGAAGCTGATCTGTTTTTTGAGAAGTTTCAACAAATTCCAGGAGAGCAAGACTCGTAATAAGAATGAGATGAGGAGGACAATTGATGCGTGTGACCAACGTAGCATTTGAACAGCTTGAAAAAGAACGTTCTAATTCTCCTGAAGATTCTTTCGTAAGGTCGACAGTTACGTATGAACAAAACGGTAAAATGAAAACTTTCCATGTTCTATATCCTGTTATTTTTGCTGAAAGAGCAATTGAAGAAGGTGTTTGGAGCAGGGAATCGACGATCCATGAAGCAGTCGCACTAAATCTATTGCCACAGTATCCAGGTAGAAAACGTCTCTACCTTAGTGGTGAATCTGAATTTCTATCTTCCTTGAAAGAGGCAGATTTGTCAGAGCTCTTTGCTGCAATACAGCAAATAAAGTTAAACGGTTCATATGAGTATTCATAGAAGAGATGCCTAAACAAAGGCATCTCTTTTTTAAGTGACTAGACAGTTCTATTCATAACGAATAAAAGAAGCTAAGCTTTCTCAAACTAGTTAAAAAGGGTAGCAAAGGAGCTTAGCAGAATGATTATTTCGATCGGAAAACACCTTCCTCCTTATTGTCTTCAGCAGTCGGATGCTGCGGCGTTTGCGAAACAGCAATTTGGCAATCATTTTCGTGATATCGATCGCTTACTTCCTGTTTTCAATAGCGCAGAAATCGATACAAGGTACTTTGCCATGCCGATGGAATGGTACAGCAGTAGACCGACTTTTGAAGAGAAAAATGAGCGGTATATCGCTCTGTCAGTTGAGTATGCTACCGAAGCGATTAGAAATTGTCTTAAAAATCCTTTCTATCTAGAAAATAATGTTGAATACAAGGAAATAGATGCTATTATATTTGTCTCAACAACAGGAATATCAACTCCAAGCATTGATGCGAGAATAATGAATGTTCTTCCATTCTCACCACACACTAAACGTATCCCAATTTGGGGTCTCGGTTGTGCAGGGGGAGCATCCGGATTAAGCAGAGCCAATGATTACTGCCTGGCACATCCAACGGAAGCGGTGATTGTTGTTAACGTTGAATTGTGCAGTTTAACGTTTCAACATGGTGACTACACAAAAAGTAATTTAATTGGAACGGCACTTTTTGCCGATGGTGTTTCATGCGTTCTGGTTACAGGGGAAGGTTCGGAGTTATTGAATCGATCGAGAATGGGGAGTCTTCCAGTGATAGTATCGACTCATTCAACACTAATGAAGAATTCAGAGGATGTGATGGGGTGGGAGGTAAGTAATGAAGGTCTCCATGTGGTTTTTTCAAAATCAATTCCATCCATCGTTTCAACCTGGCTTGAACCAACTGTAAAAGAATTTCTTTCATCACATCAGAAATCACCCGAGCACATTGACTATTTTATTGCACACCCCGGTGGAACAAAAGTGCTAACGGCCTATGAACATGCACTCGGTTTAAACCGGGAAAAAACGGCTATTTCACGAGATGTTTTACGACGATATGGCAATATGAGTTCGGTTACGATCATTTACGTACTTGACGAGTTTTTACGAAATGGATGCAAAGTAGGGCAAACCGGCCTTATGGCGGCACTTGGACCTGGTTTTTGCTCGGAGTTGCTGCTACTAGAGTGGAAGAAAGGAGCGTAAGGAATGATTCTTTTGTGTACGATGGCATTTATTTTGCTCATTGTCCAGCGACTCGGTGAAATGCTCATCGCGAAGCGGAATGAGAGATGGATGAAGGATCGGGGGGGCATTGAATTCGGCAAGAATCAATACATATACATTGTGATGCTACATGTGGCATTTCTATTGGCCCTTGCGATTGAAACCGTACTTCGCAGCTTTACCCTTTCATGGTTCTGGACGGTTATGCTGACTGTTTTTTTAATAGCTCAGTTACTCCGAGTATGGACGATCAGAAGTCTTGGACGGTACTGGAATACGAAAATTATTGTACTCCCGGATGCTGATGTTGTAGCTAAAGGGCCTTATCGGTATATCAGGCATCCAAACTATATCATTGTAGCACTTGAAATTGTATCTCTCCCGCTTATTTTCTCCTCCTATTTAACAGCTATTGTTTTCACAATTCTTAATGCAGTTTTGCTATTAAAATTCAGAATTCCAGCTGAAGAAAAAGCGTTAACAGAAGTGACCAATTATGCTGACGTTTTTACAGATCCAAAGAGCAATTGATATTCATAACCACTGGTTTCGGTACATAGACTTGTACAAATACGGAGCTTAGGGGACGAGGATACATGGGAAAATCGATGCGCACAAAAATTGGTGTTTTCATATTGATCGCAGCTCTCATATTCTTGATGATTCCGCGAAACGCTTCTGCAGATGGTATTGGTGTTTCTGCGAGAAGTGCTGTCCTTCTTGAACAAGAAACTGGTCGAGTGTTATTTGAGAAAGAGGCCTACACACAAAGGAGAATTGCTAGTATTACCAAAATTATGACAGCGATTCTAGCCATCGAATCTGGGAAACTGAGTGAGAAGGTGGTTGTATCCTCCCGAGCTGCAGGTACTGAAGGTTCTTCACTCTATTTAAAAGAAGGAGAAAAAATAACCCTTGAGAATCTAGTATATGGGCTAATGCTTCGCTCAGGGAACGATGCTGCAGTTGCAATAGCAGAATCAGTCGGAGGAAGCCTTGAAGGTTTTGTTGAAATTATGAATCAAAAGGCTGAAGAGATTGGTATGACAAACACAATTTTTGCAAACCCTCATGGTCTTGATGATCATGAAAATCATCTTTCAACAGCTTATGACATGGCTTTGTTAACACAATATGCTATGGATAATGAGATTTATCGGGTTATTTCAGGAACAAAGATACATAAAGCACCCAATGAGACTGAAAATTGGGATTATGTATGGCGAAACAAAAACAAGCTGCTAACGAGTTTATATGACGATTCTACCGGTGGGAAGACAGGGTATACAAAACGGGCAAAACGAACGCTCGTATCAACCGCTGAGCGGGACGGGATGACGTTGATTGCCGTTACACTGGATGCACCTGATGACTGGAATGATCATATATCTATGTTTAATTGGGCTTATTCAACTTATGAACGCACACTTATCTCACCCAAAGGTATTCTTGATGACATTAAGGATGAGCCTTATAAAGGCAAAGTTAAACTAAACAGGGACCTGATTTATCCTTTAACAACGGAAGAGAAAGAAAATGTTAAATCAAGGATCCAGCTAATAAAACCACCAGATAAAAGCAATTGGGATGATCCGTCAGCCTTTAAGAATCCAGTCGGGTTATACAAAGTTACATTAGATAATCAAACGCTCATTAAAGTACCGCTAACCTATGAAATAAGCGAAAAGAAAGAAAAAGGATTTTGGAAATTCTTTCGAGATTTATTCTTTATCGGTACTGGGCGTGACTCATATGGTTAATCTAATCTGGGCAGGGATTTTTCTAATTGGGATTTTCTTTGCACTTATCAATGGCACGATGGAAGAAGTAAATAAAGCCATATTTACTGGTGCTGAAGAAGCGATCGCTGTTTGTATTGGGTTACTTAGCGTACTTGTATTCTGGCTTGGTTTAATGAGGATTGCTCAAGCAGCAGGACTTCTCGACGTACTCGCACGAGGATTTAAACCACTTGCTAGAAAGTTGTTTCCTGAGGTGCCAGCGGACCATCCTGCCATGGGATACATTCTTTCGAACATGATGGCAAATATGTTTGGTCTTGGAAATGCAGCAACGCCAATGGGAATCAAAGCGATGGAAGAACTTAAGAAGCTAAATGATATGAAAGACAATGCAACAAGGTCAATGATTACACTTCTCGCTCTGAATACATCAAGCTTAACCCTTATCCCGACAAGCGTCATCGCAATCCGTATGAAATACGGCTCAGTATCGCCAACTGAAATTGTTGGTACAACTATTGCTGCAACAGCATGCTCAACAATAGGAGCATTATTGATTGACCGTTTCTTTTATAGGAAAAGCAAAGGGGGCGGTTGAACTTGAATGCATCGATCTGGATTATCCCACTTTTAATAGGTTTTATTCTCGCCTATGGGACATGGAGACGTGTTCCAACATATGAAACATTTGTTGAAGGTGGTAAAGAAGGGCTGGCGATTGCTGTTTCGATTGTTCCCTATCTTGTTGGTATGATGGTTGCAATTTCCGTGTTTAGAGCATCGGGAGCTATGGCTTTTTTGAGCGGATTGTTAAAAGCGCCTCTAGAAGCAATTGGCATTCCCACGGAAATCGTACCACTGGCGCTTATCCGACCTATCTCGGGAACGGGAGCGCTTGCGATGACAACCGATATTATCAGGACGTATGGACCAGATTCATTTATCGGACGACTTGCTTCAACGATGCAGGGAAGTACAGATACTACGTTTTATATTTTAACCGTCTATTTTGGAGCTGTTGGGATTAAGCGAATGGGTGCTGCACTTAAAGTGGGCCTTCTTGCTGATATAGTAGGAGTTACAGCTGCTATTGTGTTTGTAACAATTGTATTTGGATAATGGTCTTCGCTTTTAAGCGGAGACTCTTTTGGTTTTTATATTTGTTTTCTTTGTTAGGTCTTTCGCTTAGATTAGTTTCATTCCTTATTGCGTATAATAAGTGGTAGAATGAATCTGTACTTGAGGTTTGACTACGACAAGAGTATGATGTTTTAGTGAGGTGAATATGATGGAACGTTTGCAAAAGGTAATTGCTCAGGCTGGAGTAACATCCAGACGAAAGGCAGAAGGATTAATTGAAGAAGGAAGGGTTAAGGTAAACGGCAAGGTCGTTACCGAGCTCGGCACAAAAGTATCTGATCGCTGTAAAATCGAAGTGAACGGTATTCCGGTGGAACGTGAAGAACCGGTTTATTTTTTGTTTTATAAACCAACTGGTGTCATTTCAACAGTAGAAGATGACAAAGGTAGAAAAGCTGTCACGGACTATTTTCATGATATTGAAGAACGGGTATTTCCTGTTGGACGACTTGATTACGATACGTCAGGAGCCCTCCTATTAACGAATGATGGTGACTTTGCAAACAAGCTTATGCATCCAAGCTATCATGTAGACAAGGTTTATGTTGTCAAAGTAAAGGGCCTTGTTGACAAAGAAACCATTCAAAAGCTTGAAAGAGGCGTTCAGCTTGAAGAAGGTAAGACGTCCAAAGCTCGTGCGAGAATTCTATCAACTGATAAGCAAAAAGGAAAGTCGATTGTAGAATTAACCATTCATGAGGGTAAAAATCGTCAGGTAAGAAGAATGTTTGAAGCGCTTGGTTACCCTGTTCAGAAGTTGAAGAGAGAGCGTTATGGTTTTCTAGAGCTTACAGGCTTAAATCCTGGTGACTACCGTGAGTTAAAGCCTTACGAAGTAAAACAACTTCGAAATCAAGCTGTCACACAAAAGTCAAAAAAGTAGTAAGTTCACATCCTGACAGCACGTTATAGTGTAAGTAGTATTGCTTTGTTTGATAGGAGTTGGTTTTAATGAAAAAGAAAAACCGGCTTATAGTCCGAACTGCTATTCTGGCCATCGTCTTTATAGCAGTTGGCTATACGTTTTATACGAACTTTTTCGCAAATGAAAGCGGAATCGTTCAAGCCGGGGATCAAGCCCCCAACTTTATTTTAACGGACCTTGAAGGGAATGAAGTTGAGCTTGAAGATTATAGAGGTAAAGGCATATTTTTGAATTTCTGGGCAACGTACTGCGAACCGTGCAAGGATGAAATGCCTGCAATGGATAAGAAGTATAAAGAGTATCAGGACAAAGGTGTTGAAATTCTTGCTGTGAATGTTTCTGAACCTAAATTAACAGCAGAGAGCTTTGTTGATCGATATAACCTTAGTTTCCCTGTTCTTCTAGATAAAGGTAATGATGTAACCAATCATTATGGTGTTGGGCCAATTCCAGTTACTTTTCTAATCGATAAGGATGGTAAGGTCATCAAGAAGACAGAGGCCAGTTTATCAGAAGAAGCCATTGATGATTATATGAAGCAAATCCAACCGTAATGGGGTGTTCCAATGAGCAAGAATAATATCACCTGTGAATGCGGACATGTTAACCCTTATGGAACTGAGATATGCGAAGTTTGTGGTAAGCCGCTCCAGGGAGATTTAGAATCTAAGAAACTGCTTAACATGAGGTATGAGGGAAGCGCAAGACGATCACAAACATATAAAACGACCGTAATTGATAAAATTTGGAATTTCTTTTCGTCAGTAAAAGTAGGGATCTGGATTATTGTCCTTTTACTTGTCGCATCAGCGGTTGGAACAATTTTTCCTCAAGAAATGTACATACCGCCGCTGTCAGATCCAACCGTTTACTATAAGGAACAATATGGTGTACTCGGACAATTGTATTATGATCTAGGATTCCATAATTTATACGGATCCTGGTGGTACATGCTCTTAATTGCTGCGCTCGGTTTGTCGTTAATTGTCGCAAGCCTTGACCGATTTGTTCCGCTTTATCGCTCTCTTAAAAGACAGCGTGTCATTCGTCATGAGAGTTTTATGAAGCGGCAGAAGTACTTCGGTGTTACTGACTTAGAAGCGAAAAAGCCTGAACTATCCCGTATTAAGGAGGCCCTTCAGCAAAAACGATATAAGGTTAGAGAAGAGGATGGTCATCTATTCGCTGAGAAAAATCGGTTTTCGAGGTGGGGGCCATATGTCAACCACATAGGACTTATCTTATTTTTAATTGGCGGAATGCTTCGGTTTTTCCCAGGGATGTACGTAGACGAAGTCCTCTGGTTACGTGAAGGAGAAACACAGCAGGTAAAAGGGACGGAAGAGGCCTATTATTTAAAGAGTGATGGCTTCATCCTTGAAACATATGACAACAATGATGAAAAATTTAAAGACGCTATTGAAGAATCCGGACAGGAACTAGTAGCGAAAAATTATCAAACTGATGCGGTTCTCTATCAGCAGGTAGGAGATCGGATAGCGGGTACTGAGCCCGAGCTTGAGAAGGTGAAAGAACATCCGATTCAAGTGAATAAGCCACTTAAATTCGATGGCTATGCAATTTATCAAGTTGATTATAAACTAAACGAGCTTCAATCCATGACATTCACGATGGATAACAAGGAGTCAGGTAAAGCTGTTGGTGAGCTTACGGTTGATCTTTATAATCCTAAAGAAGAATATGAACTAGATGAGGGCTATCGTGTTGAAGTCATGGATTATTTCCCTGATTTCGAGTTTAATGACAAGGGAGAACCAACGACAAAGTCAAAGGTTCCGAATAATCCAGCGTTTATACTCAATATGATTTCACCAGAACATCCGGATGGCGAAGTTGCGTTTGTTGCGATTAAACAAAACCTTGAACCACTTGGTGAAAACGATTATAAGATGTCATTCCAGAATGTTGATACCAAAGATGTCTCAGGACTTGTTGTCCGTAAAGACAATACGCTATGGATTCTTGGAATTGGGGGAGCTATCTTTATGATTGGAGTGATTCAGGGAATGTACTGGAATCATCGTCGCGTCTGGGTACGAAGACGAGAAGGCGACATCTGGCTTGCTTCCCATACAAACAAAAACTGGTATGGGTTAAAACGAGAACTTGAATATATAACCGCACAAACTGGACTTCAAATGCCTGATGATCAATCAGAACCAAAAAAATAGAACTTCTACCACGAAGGGAGGTACGATGAGATGGCTCAATTAAGCAGCAACCTGCTTTATATAGCATTTTTTATCTATTTTGCAGCGAGCATAGTGTTCGCCATTTCACTGTTCGGAAGGAAGTGGAGAAAATCGGATGAAGTGACCCATGCAAAGAAATGGGGCATGTGGGGATTTATCCTTTCCGCAATTGGTTTTCTTTTTCAACTGAGCTATTTCATTACTAGATGGCTTGCAGCTGGACACGCGCCGGTCAGTAATCTATTTGAATTCACTACATTTTTCGGTATGGCGATGGTTTTTGCTTTCTTAATTATCCATTTGATCTACAAAAGTAATGTTATTGGCGTTTTTGCAATGCCAATTGCGATTATTGTCATTGCTTACGCAAGCGTATTTCCGTCAGACATACAGCCGTTAATTCCAGCACTTCAGAGTAACTGGCTTAAGATTCACGTAACAACGGCGGCGCTAGGTGAAGGTATTCTATCAATTAGCTTTGCTGCCGGTCTAGTGTACCTCGTTCGAACTGTTAATCAGGAAAAGCCGAGCAAGTCGACATTCTGGTTAGAGGCAGTCATGTACACTTTGATTAGTACCATTGCTTTTGTTGTTCTATCTCTTGGATTTGAAGCAGCAGGATATTCTTCAACATATCAGTTTGTTGATCAAAACGAACAACAGGTGACAGTTGAATATAACTTGCCAGCCCTTACAGGTCCGACTGATGGCACATATGTAAGCGGAAATGAGTTTGGTCCGCTTTTGGAAGCACCTGGTTGGATGAAGGGTGAGAAAGCCGCTCACAAATTGAACACTCTCATCTGGTCTATAATCGGCGGGCTTGTCCTTTATGGAATCATACGTTTGATTCTTAGAAAGCGGATTGGTGCAGCATTACAGCCTGCACTAAAAAATGTGAACGAGGAATTAGTGGATGAGATTCAGTATCGTGCTGTAGCGATCGGGTTTCCTGTTTTTACGCTCGGTGCATTAATTTTCGCAATGATTTGGGCACAGGCTGCCTGGACACGCTTCTGGGGATGGGATCCAAAAGAAGTTTGGGCACTTGTTACATTTTTATTCTATGCAGCTTATCTTCATCTCCGTCTATCGAGAGGATGGCAAGGTGAGAAATCAGCATGGCTTGCTGTTGTAGGATTCATTATTATTATGCTGAATCTCGTAGTTGTAAATCTCGTTATTTCTGGACTTCATTCCTATGCATAATCCTTTTAGAACCTTCACAATAAGTGAAGGTTTTCTTATAATCAATGAGGTGTATGCGGTTTCCTGATTGCTGGTCTGGATGGCTTGTTACGTGGTAGAATATGAGACAGGAGTATATGTAGGAGGGAATCTTCTTGGAAAAAGACGCAAGAATATTAGTAGTAGACGATGAAGAGCGTATTAGAAAGCTGTTACGCATGTATCTTGAAAGAGAAAACTATGAAATCGAAGAAGCCGAAAATGGAGAAGAAGCACTTGATATAGCTACGGAGGATGATTTTGATCTTATTTTACTAGATCTAATGTTACCGGGCATGGACGGGATCGAGGTGTGTCAAAAGATGCGCGAGCAAAAAGCTACTCCTGTCATCATGCTGACAGCTAAGGGAGAAGAAGCGAATCGTGTTCAAGGGTTTGAAGTGGGCGCAGATGATTATATTACAAAACCGTTTAGCCCGAGAGAAGTAGTTTTACGTGTTAAGGCACTCCTTCGTAGGTCTTCCACAACAAAATTTCTACAAACAGAAACAACAACAAAAAATGTAATTGTTTATCCATTTCTAACAATTGACCACGATGCCCATCGTGTATTAGCTGAAGATCAGGTTATTAACTTAACACCGAAAGAATATGAACTACTGTACTATCTTGCCAAAGCACCGGATAAGGTGTTTTCACGCGAAGAGCTTCTAAAGGATGTATGGAATTATGAATTCTTTGGTGACCTTCGTACCGTTGATACACATGTTAAGCGACTTAGGGAAAAATTAAATAAGGTTTCACCTAATGCTGCTGCTATGATCTCGACTGTCTGGGGAGTAGGGTATAAATTTGAGGCTGTAAAAGAGTAATGATCTGGAGAAGCGTAGTTGGTAAGCTATGGCTTACGATTATCTTACTAGTTGCATTTGTTCTCTCTATCCTAACGATCCTTCTTCTTCAATTCTTTGAAGATTTTCACGTTGAGAAAGAAGCAGAGCAGATGGAGCGACTTGCTAATAAAGTAGCCTCCGTTATTGAGCGTTACGATGACCGTGATCAAGCCCTTGAAACGGCATGGGAAATCACTGATTTTTATCCAACTAGAGTCTTGATTGTTAAGAACGAAGAAGAAAAGGGGAGTCTGAAGTATTCGCCAAATGCTCATGGACTTCCTGAATTCGCACTCGACGTCTTTCAGGATGATCCCATTCTACAGGACGTTTTTACAACAAGAGAAACAGTTGTTAAGCAAGGTGATTTTGAATCTGCCTCAGTTACCCATTCTTCACATAATGAGCTACTAATAGTAGGTGTACCAATGGATATTGACGGTGATGATCATGGTGCTGTGTTTCTTTATCAGTCTCTTGATGTGATTGAGCAAACAACACGTCAGGCACGAAATTTAATTTACATATCAGCCGGTATTGCCATTGTATTAACGACAATATTTGCCTTTTTCTTATCTACCCGTATTACCGCACCTCTATTGAAAATGAGAGAAGCGGCAACACAGGTAGCTAAAGGGAAGTTTGATACGAAAGTACCGATGGTGACGCACGATGAGATTGGTGAACTATCCGTTGCCTTTAACCGGATGGGGCGTCAGTTAAACAACTATGTAACAGCGTTGAATCAGGAGAAGGAGCAGCTTTCGAGTATCTTAAGCAGTATGGCAGATGGGGTTATTACTTTTGATAAGACAGGAGCAATTTTGAGCACTAATCCGCCGGCAGAGCGCTTTTTGAAAGCCTGGTATTATGAACAGGGAATGGAAGAGCAGCCAGGTAGTGAAGTGCCAGAAGACATCAATGAGTTGTTCAGTCTTGTGGTAATGCTTGAGCGAGAGCAGCTTACAGAGGTAGAACTTCAAGGAAGAAGCTGGGTGGTTGTGATGACGCCGTTGTATAACCAATCCGCGATACGCGGGGCTGTTGCTGTTTTTCGTGATATGACGGAAGAACGGCGCCTTGACAAGCTTAGAAAAGACTTCATCGCTAACGTGTCCCATGAGCTAAGAACACCGATAGCAATGCTTCAAGGTTACAGTGAGGCCATTGTAGACGATGTTGCGAGTAGTGAAGAAGAGAAAAAGGAAGTAGCTCAAATTATTTATGATGAATCACTACGTATGGGTAGACTTGTTAATGAGCTATTGGATCTTGCAAGAATGGAAGCCGGTCATAATGAGTTGCATTATGCCAGCATTAACCTCCAGGATTTTGGGAAGCGAATAGTAAGAAAGTTTACAGGTCTGGCCCGTGATCGAGAAATTGAATTATACTTTTTTGTTTCCAATGCTGAGCGAATGTTGATGGTTGATCCGGATCGAATTGAACAGGTGCTAACGAACTTGCTAGACAATGCTGTCAGGCACACACCGGATCATGGCAAGGTGAGCTTGCTTATATCATCACATGCCAAAGGTGTTCAATTTGATGTTACTGACACAGGTTCCGGTATTCCTGAAGATGACCTTCCATTTGTATTTGAACGCTTCTATAAAGCCGATAAAGCACGTACAAGAGGAAGATCAGGCACAGGACTTGGTCTTGCGATTGCAAGAAACATTGTGGAGTCACATATGGGAAAAATCTCCGTTCACAGCAAAAACGGAGAGGGTACAACATTCTCTTTCTTTATTCCTGATAAGTAGTGACAGGCCATACCCGAAAGATTACGATGAATCAAGGGTTATCACCCGGTTCATCGTTTTTTATTGGCTCTTTTTGGATGAGAACACGATCTTTGGCTCACTTTCAAACGAAACCCTAGTATCACTGGCTCTCAGTATAGCTAAAAACCAAATATTAACCTCTATCATCGACAGACCATTATGTTTAAATAAGCTTCTCCTATAAAACAGAGAGTGATGGTATCCTTTTGCCCCTTTTATGCGTTACAATGGTAATTGGAACAGTCAAACTAGTTCGATAAAGGGGCTGAAGTTTTGTTTACTGACTATCATAATCATCTAGAAAAAGGTACATTAACACTTGACTATCTCTCACAATTCGTTGCTGAAGCGAACCGAAAAAATGTCAGTCATTTTGGCATTTCAGAACACGCGTATCACTTCCATGAAACGGAAAACATCTTGAGTAATCCATGGGTGAACGAGCGAAGATGGTATAACATGGAGGAATATGTAGCGCTTTTTCAGGAAGCTCAAAATCAGGGAATGGATGTTAAGATGTCGATTGAGATGGACTATACCCCTGGTAAGCACCAGGAAATGAAAAGGTTCATTTCAGGATATGAATTCGATTATGTAATTGGTTCGATCCATTGGGTGGAGGATTTTGGTATCGATTTAGCTGAATATCGTCATTTATGGGATGAACGGGATATTAATACCGTATACCGTAAATATTTTGATCAAGTAGTGACTTTAGCTGAATCGAATTTGTTCGATATCGTCGGTCATCTTGATCTCGTGAAAATTTTTAAATACAAACCAGAAAGTCATGATTTTCTTCTTGAACAATACGATCGTGCAACCAATGCATTGTCAAATTCAAAAACATGTGTAGAAATTAGCACGGCAGGCTTACGAAAGCCTGTAGGGGAGCTATATCCGGACCCTGATCTGCTTAAAATGTGTTTTGAGAAAGATATTCCAATCGTTCTCTCATCAGATGCTCACGTTCCTGGTGATGTAGGAGCAGATTACGATCAAGCTGTAAGCCTTGCGAAATCAGTAGGCTACACAAAACTGATGACTTTTGATAAAGGTGAACGGAAGTCTATTTCCTTATAAGTAAAAGCACAGGAGCAAAGCTCCTGTGCTTTTTTGTAAGCTAAACGTTGCCGATCTGTTCAACTTTTACAATGTCTTGAACAGTTTCAAGCGTTTCTTCGATTTTCTTTGGAAGAGAGTTGTCAAACGAGAGCATCATAATTGCTTCACCGCCAGCAACTTTCCGTCCTACTTGCATCGTTGCGATGTTGATTTCGTGCTCGCCAAGAACTTGACCTACATGTCCGATTACACCTGGACGGTCATTATGCTGAATGTAAAGCAGGTTTCCCTGCGGGTGGAAATCAATATCAAAGCCGTTCAACTGTGTAATCCTATCTCCATATTCCTTGATATACGTACCTTGAAGAGAAAAGCTTTCTTTATCTCCCTTAACAGTGACGGAAATAAGGTTAGAATACCCATGGGTTTCAGAACTATGTTTTTCACCGTAGGTAATTCCTCTTTCCCTCGCGATCGAAGGAGCGTTAACTTCATTAACTGTTGTATCAAGTCTTGATTTTAGGAAAGATGCCATTAAATTTCTCGTCAGGATGGCTGTATCAAGCTCTGTTAATTTACCCGCATACGTGACTTCAACGAGGTGGACAGCGGACTTCATACATTGAGATAGGATACTACCCATTTTACGAGTTAATTCATAATATGGCTTAATTTTTTCGTACTCTTCTTTTGAAAAGCCAGGCAGGTTAATGGCGTTTCGAATAGGTTTTTCTTTTAAGAATTGAAGTACCTCGTCCGCAACCTGAGCAGCTACGTTTAGTTGCGCTTCTTTTGTTGAAGCACCAAGGTGAGGTGTCACAATGACTCGGTCAAAGGAGAGGAGTGGATGGTCGCTCTCTGGTGGTTCTGATTCAAATACATCAAGCGCCACACCACCAATATGTCCTGATTCAAGAAATGGAATAAGGGACTGCTCATCGATAATCCCTCCACGCGCGCAATTGATAAGGAAAACACCTTTTTTCGTTTTGGAAATGGTCTCTTGATTCAAAAGTCCGCGCGTCTTTTCAGTAAGAGGGGTATGAACGGTGATGATATCAGCCTCATTAAGTAAATGATCGAACTCTACGGATTCAACATCCAACTTCTCAGCTCGGTCATTTGTTAGAAATGGATCGAAAACCACTACGTCCATTCCAAAAGCTCTTGCTCGTCTTGAAAGCTCGGTACCAATGCGCCCCATTCCAATAATTCCGAGCGTTTTCCCGCTGAGTTCTGTACCAACATATTGCTTGCGCATCCATTTTCCATTTTTTAAAGATGAAGTACCCTGGGGGATGTTTCGTACAAGAGAAGCCATCATTGCAAATGTATGCTCTGTAGTTGAAATCGTATTACCATCTGGAGCGTTGACGACAATAACCCCTCGCTCTGTAGCAGCGTCGATATCAATGTTATCGACACCTACACCTGCACGAGCCACAATTTTCAAGTTAGGCATTTGATCCAGTACCTCAGCAGTTACTTTCGTAGCACTTCTTACCAGTAATGCTTCATATTCACCTAGTCGATCGCTGAATGAATCAAGGGAACCAATATCACATTGGATCGTTGTTTCATTTAGTAAAGGTTGCAAACCATCTTCTTTGATACCATCAGTTACAAGAACGTTAGCCATCTTCTCCACTCCTTTTTCTATCTCTTCTCATTTTTTAGAAAACTCAATACCTTACTTTTTACCATGAAAGCACTAAAGTGTCAATTTCAAATGAAATATTTTTCCGGCTGAAAAATGAGAAAAACCCCTGGTTTTCACACCAGGGATCGATCAAATTCGTTATTCAAATTTTGTTGCGTCACCATCAAATGACTCATCTGCAATCTTTATGGAGTCAGTTGGACAGCCTTCAAAGGCGTCCATCATATCTTCGTGAAGTACCTCAGGAATTTCAACAATCCCTTCGTTATCGTCAAGAGTTACGAAAGCAATCCCTTCGTCGTCGTAATCATAAATATCGGGTGCTGCAGCACCACAAGCGCCACATGCGATACAAGTATCTTTATCTACAATAGTATACTTAGCCATAATTTTAACCTCCTATTCAATACTTCTATATGTCTTTCATCATCCCATTATTCGTGAATGAAAGTTTTTAATAACTTTATTGTAAAGGTGATGACTTGACTTTTCAATAGCCAAATCCTATATATGTGCTCATTTAGAGGTTACCCGGTTTTAAAATAAGTAAACAGATAGGAAGATTTGATACAATAAGTAAAGAATGAACAGGGTGGTTAGAGCATGAGCTATTTTGAAGGTATGTTATTAGTTGTACTTAACCGTTTTGGAAGCGATCGTTCGTTATCGGCGGCTTTTCATTTATTAAAAGGGAAAAAATCTTCTCAGACAATTCAAGACGCGAAGCTTTTTAGAATTGGGTTCTTATTTGGAATGTTGAAAGGTTTAGAACGGGACCAATTTGATCGTGTTGTTCTGCGGTTAGAAAAGTCCGGGTTACTTAAAAGGAACTACCAGGGGAGTGTCATCCTAACCTCCAAAGGAAATACCGAATTGAGAGGGTTTCTGGAATCCAATCCATTCCCGGACAGTTTAAATGGATGGAAGTATCATCATCTCACTGAACAATTCTGGCAACGTCTAAGTTTATTTATGCAAAGTCTTTCCTGTTCCGTTTATGAAACTATGAGCTTTTATCCGGTTAGTAAAGAAGAATCTACGCAAGTATGGGTCAAGAAACATTTTCCTATCAGTAAGGATGCCCGTAAGAGAACGGCAGAACAATTATATCATGAGATCTTTTCGATATTGGAACCACTACCTGAGCATCATGCAAAGCTTTTTATCCAACGACTAAGTGGATCGGAAAGAACAGGTCTTACACTCAAACAAGCAGCAGCAATTTATTCAATTACGGTAGAAGAAGCAACGATCCAATTTAATGGTACGCTCCATGCTTTTCTTTCAACTATTCAAAATAATAAGGAAAACTATCCGCTCCTTTCTTCTTTTGCAGCAAATGAATACGCTGAAATACCATTAACGTCTTCCACAAGGCAAACGCTTGAATTAATTCAGAGAGGTTTGGATATTGATCAAATTGCAAATAGTCGACGATTGAAAAGAAGTACGATAGAAGATCATTTAGTTGAAATTGCCATGAACGTTGAGGGGTTTTCCATTGATCTTTTTGTATCAAAAAAAGCTCAACAGGATATTTTATCGGCGAGCAGTGAAACAAACAGTCAGCGGCTTAAAACAATTAAAGAGCATTTAAAAGAATCATATTCATACTTTCAAATACGGTTAACACTATGCAAGGAAGGGATCTAATGGACTTAACAGAAATACTCTATCAGCGTTTCGGATATCGAAATTTCCGAACAGGTCAAGAGCAGATCATTGAAGATGTCCTTGAGGGAAGAGATGTGTTCGCTATGCTTCCTACAGGTGCTGGAAAGTCAATGTGCTATCAATTACCCGTGTATGCAGGAGCTTCTCCGGTGCTGATCGTGTCACCCCTTGTGTCATTAATGGAGGACCAGGTACAGCAATTGAAATCGAGTGGAGAAAAACGAGTAGTTGCCTTAAACAGCTTTCAGGATTTTGAAATGCGAAGAAGCACGCTTCGGAACTTATCAGAGTACGTTTTTATTTATGTATCCCCAGAAATACTTCAAAATAAAATTGTTAAAGAGACGTTGAAGAAAATTCGGTTTCAATTAATGGTGATTGATGAAGCGCATTGTATCTCACAGTGGGGGCACGATTTTAGGACTGATTATTTAAAGCTCGGTGATATTAGAGAGGAGTTAGGACGTCCACCTCTTCTTGCATTAACAGCAACCGCAACGGCAGAAATCCGTGAAGATATTATCTCTCAACTCCACATGTCAAATCCCTCATGCCATGTATATAGTGTTGATCGACCTAATATCGCCATCAAGCTTGAAAAGCTTAACTCAATAGAAGAAAAAGTGAAAGCTATTCATCATTATGCGAACAGGCTTCAAGGACCAGGTATTATATACTTTTCGAGTAGAAGCTGGGCTGATAAAATGGCTAAAGAATTAGAAAGCTGCGGAGTAGGAAGGGTGGCTTCATACCACGCAGGTCTCGATCAAGAAGATCGTCTGTTAATTCAACAGCAGTTCTTAAACGATGAACTTTCCGTTGTCTGCTCTACAAATGCATTTGGAATGGGCATTAACAAGCGCAATATTCGCTATGTAATTCATTTTCACCCGCCTTCCACCTTTGAAAGCTACTTGCAAGAAATTGGACGTGCTGGTCGTGATGAGAAGAGAGGAATAGCCATTCATTTGTATACGGCGGAAGACGAGTTTCTGCCGCTTTCTTTTATTGAGAGCGAACTGCCGAATCATAATCAGATATCCAGACTTATGAACAATGTTTCCACGAGGATTGGAAAACGTTTAACCCAAAAACAATATGAAAGCGAGGGTGTACCGTTAGGATTGACAGAAACGGCGTGGCGGTACATTTACCATAAGCTTGAGGTTCATGGTATTGTACAAAATGACGTGATTATGAACTTTCAATTAGATGATAAAATCAGTCGGATTTTAGATGAAACAGAACGTCGCAAAAACGAAAAAATTGTAAAATGGGTCCGATTTAAAAGCTGGTTAGAAGAAGACAGGTGCAGAAGGAAGGGGCTGCTTGAACAGTTTGGAGAGCTTCCTGTTACCATCGATCCCTGCTGTGACTATTGTGGTCTCACCCTTAAGAGATATGACAAAATCACGGCAAAGGAAGAGAAGCAGGTGGAGGGGATTATCGATTGGAAAGACGAGCTCAGCCGAATGCTTGGTGTACAAAAGGAGGAGAATAGTGAAAAATCGACAGGCTGAACTAGTGAGAAAACTATCAGATCGGGAGCTGCTCCTTAACGTGTATTTAACACAGGGGATTTTGCTTATTCTCACTGGTGTAATTGGGGGATTACTTTACAGGGAATGGTGGTTTTTTGATGAAATTACAGAAATAAATTGGACAGAAATGTTATTTTTGGGGGGAGGGCTGGCATTAGTAGTCATTCTAGTCGATTCCCTTTTAATGATATGGTTACCTGAAGAAATGTTAGACGATGGTGGGATAAACGAACGAATTTTTAAGGAGATATCGGTATTGCATATTTTTTTCCTATCCCTCATCATTGCTATATGTGAAGAATTACTATTTAGAGGTGTGATCCAAACCCACTTTGGTCTTTTTATTGCCAGCGGATTGTTCGCAGTAATTCATATTAGGTATCTTACAAAACCTGTTTTATTCACGTCAGTTGTAGGAATTAGCTTTATGCTTGGAGTCCTTTACGAGTGGACTGGAAATGTTCTTGTAACGATTACTGCCCACTTTTTAATAGATTTTACAATGGGCTGCCTCATCAAGCGAAAAGCCCGTAATTGAATACATCACGAAAGGTGAGTTTCATGAAAAACGAACATTCTCTACCTTCAAGGAAAGAATACCATCAGAATAAAACAACAAAGAAACGAAAGCAGACGCAGAAAAAAGGTCAGGAGAACGAAATGCCATCGTTCACGCTGATCCGTCTTCTAGCTCTTCTATTTATTGGTATGGTTTCATTATTCCTTCTTTATTCCTATTTCTCCTAACCTATCTTTAACAAGGGTTTCCCCATGGTTTTATCTAGAGCTTCCGGCGCATAAACTAGTCTCAATAAAGGGGGAAGCATAGTGACTGCTTTTAAACAATGGAACCTTCCACAACCTCAATCGGATGTGACAATGGTCTTGCTTCAAGAATTGGTGGATCGAAAGAATGAGGAAGAAAAGTATAAAGCGAAGTCTCTTCTCTATGGGTATGTGTTCATGCTTTTCGTTCTTATAACTGGTGGATTGGTCGTATTGGAGCTTGAAAGAAGTACTACAATGTTCATATCGATCCTGACTTTAAAAAGCAACCCGTTTCTCACATTATTCTTCCTACTGAGTATTGTGGTTTATTATCAAGTTAGAAAGTTTACAAAAAAATGCAAGAAAGCGGAGGATGAATTGGAATCCCTGCGAATAGAGGTATTAGATCGAAGCGACGAACTTTTTGAGGAAAAAAGCCAATGGCAGAATCGACATGATGTGTTTAAACACATGAAAGAAAGGTATGATATTAACCTTTATTATAAATAATCATTACCGCTGTTCGGGACACCCAAAGAACAGATATTGTTCAATTTGGAAGCAATCTCCGTTTATTGACAATGCTTCTTCATCAAACATCTCGATTTTACCGAATGCTACCGTGTCTTTAATCTTGGGGCAAAATACTTCAACAGGCATTCCAAGACGGCGGTTAAAATCTAAATCCTCATTAACTAACAATGATTTTGTTTTAAGTTTATTAATCATTGATTCATCATCTCCGTTTTTTTGGTATCCGTCTCAAATTGTCATTTTATAAGTTTATCTTAACTCAAAAAGACTGAATCTTCAAGAAATTATAAAGCCTAATTTACGAAAGGAATGTCCTAATTTAGTTTAATATGAAATTTGGAAGGATATTATTGTGGAATTGTGGTATTAATTAACTGTAATGATTATATAAAGAGGTGATGGCCATGTATGTACGTAGTGCAATGAAGACGATTAGAAATACAATTTATGTGAATGATGACACAGAGTTGAGCGAAACACTTGAACTTTTGAAAAAAACCGAAGTTGATGGTGTCCCTGTTATTCAGGGCAAGAAGTATCTTGGAATCGTAACATTTAACCGTATTTATAAAGCATTTTTTAAAAGTAATATGACAGATAAGGAGCGGTTTCTTAATGAAACGAGAGCCGGTGAAATTGCATATCAGAAAGATGTAACGGTAGATCAGGATGAAGTATTTGAAACCACGCTTTTATTAGTGAAAAATGCACCTCTTGTAGCTGTAGTGGATGAAAAACAGAACTTTATTGGCATTATTACAAGATCGGACATCCTTGATCAGTTTCAGAGCGCTTTTGGTATGAGAAAACCGGGTATTCGTATTGCTTTTGCATCTTCAGAGACAGAAGGAAGAATTGCGAGGCTTGCAAAAATTGCCAAAAGCTATCATGAGAACATTATTTCTCTTTCTACTTTTGATGAATCGAATCAGAACATCCGAAGAATTGTTATGAAAATTGAAAAAAGTGAAAACATCGATCAATTTATCGCTAAGCTTGAGAAGAATGGATTTAAAGTCCTGGATATTAAAGAAGTTTAATTGTTGGACACCCATAAAACCTCCTTCTCTGACATAGGTTAGAGTGGGAGGTTTTGCTATGTTGCTTCGACTCATGCGTTTGATTGTTCTATTTATTTTGCTCATAATAGCTGAAACCAATCTGAATTTGAAGAGCATGACATTTACAGACATCATGTTGAACAGTTTCCTATATGGATTTGGGGCGATTTGCTTTTTGTTCGGGTTTCTATTGGTAGCCCGAATTGTCAGAGAGTATGTAGAAGGATTTATATCGTTTGGTTTTAAAAACAAGCGGCTGTGGCGGTCATTTGTTATTGAGATTGGTTTATTAATTGGAGTATACTGGATATTGTTTCAAACAAATATATGGGTAACACTTGCATCTCTCTTAATGGCGTTTATTTACGGGACTCTATCCGCAAATATACAGACAGCAAGAGCATTGAAGAGATTTAGAAGGAGAAATGAAGTATGATCATTTTGCTTGGATTAGTAGGAGCGGGCATACTACTACTGATCTATATGTGGATTGAAGCCCATTTAAACAGGGTGATAACGAAAGAGCTTGAGATCAAGGGTTTACCACAAAACTTCGATTCTTTTCGAATTTTTTTTATTTCGGATTTGCATAACCGTTTGATTTCTCAACAGATTTTAAGTAAGGTTAAGGACAGTGTTGATCTTGTTGTAATTGGTGGCGATGTGATGGAGAAAGGTGTTCCATTTCATAAAGTAAGTCACAACTTGAAAGAATTGAGTGAACTTGCACCATGTTATTTTGTATGGGGAAATAATGATTACGAAGAAGATCCGTTTGAACTCGAGAAGCTTTTAAATCACTATAATATTCATATTCTTAAAAATGACGCAGCTACTATCAGTAAAAACAATGAAGCTATTAGCTTGCTTGGCATTGATGATCTTTCAACCGAAAATGACTCTCTCGATCAAGCGTTAGCGCTGGCTAGCGAACCCACGAAAATTTTGCTTAGCCATAATCCTGATATTAAACATGAGCTACCGAAAGAAAGTGGCATTAATCTTCTTCTTTCAGGTCACACTCACGGTGGTCAAATCCGTATTTTAGGATATGGAATTCGCGAAAAAGGTGGTATTAAGGAAGTTAACGGTACGACAGTCGTGATAAGTAATGGATATGGAACTACGACTCTTCCACTTCGCTTAATGGCACCTGCTGAAACACATATTTTTATATTAAAAAGGAAATAAATTGAAACTTCCATCAGGGGGGGGGTTGCTTCATTCCCCTCTGATTGTTAGTTGAACTAATCGAACCTTTAGGGGCAATTACCAGCATCAAAACATCTTGATTGACCTACCTTCATAGTTCTCTGGATTACTGCCCCTTAAGGTGAGATAAATGCAATAATATGATGTGAATACTTATACAAAGTTTACACAAACCTCATTCACCCCTTATACTAGGTGTCATAATGGCTGTATTAGAGGAGAAGATGACTATGTCTGAAGGTAAGTATAATATAAAAGCGGTCTCGAAAAAATTGGGAATACAACCCGGAACCTTAAGGGCATGGGAAAGGCGTTATAATATTATATCTCCTATTCGAAATGAAGCCGGTCATCGCCTCTATTCAGAAGAACATATGGCTATATTGAAATGGCTTGTTCAAAAAACAGAACAGGGTTTTACAATTAGTCAAGCAGTCGAGCTCCTTGAAAACGGGAATGTGTCAACTGAATCCGAAACACTAGACATAGGTATGGGACGAGATCGCGCGCATTTGCTTGCTGATGAAATTCTTGAAGCTCTTCTAGCCTTCGATGAAAATAAGGCTCAGGATTTACTGAACCAAGCGTTTTCTGTATTTAGCATTGATAAAGTCGTTCACGATATATTAGCTCAGCTTCTCGTTCGAGTGGGGGAATTATGGGAGAACGAAAAAATTACAATTGCCCATGAACATTTTACTACAGCTTTTTTACGCTCCAGAATTGGTATGATCTTTCACACGCTGCCTGTAGATGGGTACTTACCTAAAGTTATGGCGGTTTGTTCATCTGGTGAATACCACGAGCTTGGATTATTAATCTTTACACTCTATCTGAGAAGAAAAGGTTTTGAAGTCATCTATTTGGGATCAAGTATACCGGAGGATGATATTGAGATCGTGTTAGAAGACACTGCTCCGAAAATCCTTTTTCTATCCTGTACGCTAATGGCAAACTTACCAAGATGTCTTGACTTAATTGATCGTCTTGATAATAAGTTTCAAGACCTTACCATAGGAGTTGGAGGGGCAGCCACTGCTCGTTTGCAAGGTGAAAAGAGACAGGCATATACTTCTTATGTTGTTGGGGACAAAAAAGAAGAGTGGGATGAATGGATTAAAAATAAGCTTCAAAAAATCACCACTTAGAACGATAGGGGTCCTGACTTGTCTAAGTTTCCCTGATCAGTGTAAACTAGAAGAATATCGTCAACCAAGAACCATCTTTGTATTATCACATATAGTATGAATAAAGGATTTGCGGGTGACAGACGGTAGGGGGGAATTAGATGCGTCTTGAACGTTTAACGTACGACAAAATAAAAATCTTTCTAACTTATGACGATTTAAACGAGCGGGGAATTTCAAAAGAAGAGCTCTGGCAGGACGTACCAAAGGTTCACCGTTTATTTCGTGAAATGATCATGGAAGCCGATGATGAACTTGGTTTTAAAGTTGATGGTCCTATCGCTGTTGAGGTTTTCTCACTTCCTGCACAGGGAATGGTAGTCATTGTTACGAAAGGTTCAAATGGAGAAAATGAATTCGAAGATGACTATAATGAAGAATACATTGAAATGCAAGTAACTCTTGACGAAAGTGATGAAGTATTCTATGAATTTGCTTCATTTGAAGATGTCATTGGTCTTGCAAAACGATTAATTAATGTAGGCATTCAGGGTGGTACACTCTATTCATTCCAAAAACATTTCTACCTTAAATTTGACGAGGAAGAATTCAAGGAATATGAATTGGACTCACTTGTTGCCCTACTTGCTGAATTCGGTAACCCATCGACGATTACAAGTTATCGAGTGGTAGAATACGGAAAAACCCTGATGGATTCAACGGCAGTAGAACAATTAAACAACTATTTTAAATAGAAAAACCTCCCTAAGTGGGAGGTTTTGTTCGTTAAAAGAGAACCCGTTCAGATCTCACATCAGGATTTTGCCAGGCTTTGATAAAGTATTCTTTATTATCGAATTTAAAGAACCCGTTCTCATTGTAAATAGTAGGGAATACGCGTTCCACGGAGAGGTGCTGGGTCTTATGTGCAAGTAATGCCAGACGGACTTGTTCCATATGCTGCGTACTAAAGGTTTTAATAAGACTAATGTCTTCATCAGGATCTGAATACGCAGGATTACCTGTTTCTACTGCGATTGAGCGTGGAACCGTCGTGTAATAAAGCTCTTTCACAGGAAAGATAGCTTCCTGTACAGCCTGAAGGGTCGCTTTTTGAATGCCTTTGTGGTCTTGATGGCCAGATAACCCATGGGGTGGAAAAGTAACAACAGCGTCAGGCTTAACCTGTTCGATCTGGTTAATTACTTCATCTATTAATACTCCATCTTGAAGCTGACTTAGCTGACCATCTTTATAATCACCGATAATGAGTTCATTAATTCCGAGCAATTTAGCGGCCATCTCCAATTCTTTTTGGCGAACGATTGAAAGATCTTCGGGATTGCAAAGAGGAGGTTCCCCACATTTGCCGGCATCACCTGGTGTCGCACTATACAGGACTGTATTTGCATCCTGCTGTTGCGATAATTCAAATAGTGTACCACCAGAAGTAAATGTTTCATCATCAGGGTGTGCAAATACAAACAATATTGTTCTTGTCATAGGATTTCCTTTCTTGAATCAGTCTATGGGTAGTATAACGAATATGAATCCAGGTTTTCCAATATTATTAACTAACGATGGTCATTAGAGGTTACATAGCTTTCGAAAAACATGGTATGATGAGAGGAGTTTTGGTAAGTTCCACTCGATTTATTATCGAATATACTAACATACATAAAAGCAGCCCAGGAGGTATAGGTCATGAAAGTTGGAGTTCTTTATGGAGGCACTTCTGCAGAGAGAGAAGTTTCGCTATCCAGTGGTAAAGGAATTATGAATGCACTTAAAGCGAACGGTCATGAAGTGATCGGAATCGATTTTCACCCGGAAAGGTTACAGGAAGTCATGGATCTAGATGTTGAAATCATTTTCATTGGTCTTCATGGTAAATATGGTGAAGACGGACGGATTCAGGGTCTGTTGGATATGCTCGATATACCATACGTAGGTTCTGGCGTTCTTGGATCCGCGGTCGCGATGGATAAAGCAAAAAGTAAGAAAGTACTGAAGGACTCTGGTATTCGATTAGCAAAAGATCTTGTTTTATATAAATCCGACGATCAACAACCCCTCGACTTGCCTTTTGATTATCCTGTAGTTGTTAAACCAAATAGTGAGGGTTCAACAATAGGACTAACAATTGCCCGGGATGAAGAGGAACTCCAGAAAGGTATTAAAGAAGCTTTTCATTTTGATAGCACCGTCATCCTTGAAGAATTTATTTCTGGTACCGAAGTTACAGTTGCTGTGATGGGTGAAAAAGGAAATGTTAAATCCCTCCCAGTTGTTGAGATTGTTCCTAAAAATGCATACTATGACTATGAATCAAAATATGCTGAAGGAGGAAGTGAGCATATCGTTCCTGCCAGGATTTCATCCAGCTATACAGAGTTGATTCAACATCAATCCGTTGTCGCTCATGAGCTTCTCGACTGTGACACATATTCAAGAGTAGACTTCATCGTACCATCAGATGGTTCTGAACCTGTCTTTCTTGAAGTGAACACTCTTCCTGGCATGACACCAACTAGTTTATTCCCGGATGCAGCTAAAGAGATCGGCTATACCTATGAGCAAATGATTGAAAATCTCATCCAACTTGGTTTAAACAAGAAGTAATAAATGACCTCACTGAAGTGGGGTTTTCCTTTTCATTCATTAAGTAATACGCCTGTTTAGTAAGCGTTTTCATTTATGTGGAACAAATTGCATAAATGTGGGTAGAATGCCTTCTCATAGGTTGGCGAAACGTGTATACTATGTTTTGAAAGCAGAGCATTAGAACATTCTATAAATAAATTAAATGAATAGTTAATTTGGTGAATGAGAGAAAGGCCGTCTTAAATGGGCCTAAGCTGAAAAACAACGGAGTATGTGCACAGTAATGGGAGGTAAAGCAATGGTCGACAAAAACGAAACAGCTAATGGACAAGGTAACTCAAAAAAACGGAACGTCTTAGAGTCGACGCAATCGGTCATTCATGAGGCGCTTGACAAGCTAGGTTATCCTAGTGAGGTTTATGAGCTTTTAAAAGAACCAATGAGGTTAATGACTGTCCGTATTCCAATCCGTATGGATGATGGGTCAATAAAAATCTTTACCGGTTATCGCGCTCAGCACAATGATTCAGTTGGGCCAACAAAAGGTGGCGTACGCTTTCATCCCGATGTAACTGAAACGGAAGTAAAAGCGCTTTCCATTTGGATGAGTTTGAAAGCCGGCATCGTCGATCTACCTTATGGTGGAGGAAAAGGTGGCATTGTTTGTGATCCTCGGGAGATGTCATTTAGAGAACTAGAACGGTTAAGTCGTGGCTATGTTCGAGCAATTAGCCAGATTGTTGGACCAACAAAAGACATTCCGGCACCAGATGTATTTACAAATTCACAAATTATGGCCTGGATGATGGACGAATATAGCCGTATTCGTGAATTTGATTCGCCTGGTTTCATTACTGGTAAACCACTCGTACTTGGTGGTTCTCATGGAAGAGAATCAGCCACAGCTAAAGGTGTAACCATTTGCATACGTGAAGCTGCAAAGAAAAAAGATATTAAAATTGAAGGAGCACGCGTCGTTATTCAGGGATTTGGTAATGCTGGAAGTTTCCTTGCGAAGTTTATGAATGACGCTGGAGCAAAAATCGTAGGGATTTCTGATGCTTATGGCGCTCTTCACGACCCAGAAGGTCTTGATATTGATTACTTGCTCGACCGAAGAGATAGCTTTGGGACAGTAACCAAGCTATTTAAAGAAACGATTAGCAATAAGGAGCTTCTTGAGCTTGATTGCGATATTCTTGTTCCGGCTGCAATCGAGAACCAGATTACAGAAGAGAATGCCCATCAAATTAAAGCAAGTATTGTCGTAGAAGCAGCTAATGGGCCGACTACGATTGAGGCAACAAAGATTCTAACTGAACGTGGTATTCTTCTAGTGCCAGATGTACTTGCAAGCTCCGGTGGTGTAACGGTATCTTATTTTGAGTGGGTTCAAAACAATCAGGGCTATTATTGGACTGAAGAAGAAGTCGAAGCAAAGCTTGAGAAAGTAATGGTTAATGCATTCAATTCTATCTACCGTACCTCTGAAACACGACGGGTTGATATGAGACTATCGGCTTATATGGTTGGTGTTCGGAAGATGGCAGAAGCTTCTCGCTTTAGAGGCTGGATATAAATAGTTGCTAATCCATTGAAAATTCCCTATCATTCAGGTAGGGAATTTTTCTGTTCATTTGTGTAACATAAAAAGAGAAATATGCAATACCTTATGGAAAGTTCGGGAGTGAGTGAAATGAGAGAAGAAAAAATAGTTATTATAGGGGCCGGTCCATGTGGGATGTCAGCTGCTATTGAATTAATGAACAAGGGATATGACCCATTACTTATTGAAAAAGGGAACATTGTAAATGCGATTTACCATTATCCAACTCATCAAACTTTTTTTAGTTCCAGTGAAAAGCTTGAAATCGGTGATGTGCCATTCATAATTGAAGAGCGAAAACCGAAGCGAAATCAGGCTCTTGCGTATTATCGTGATGTAGCAAAACGGAAGGACCTGCGCATTCATTCATTCGAAAAAGCAAAAAAAGTAACGAAGACAGAAAATGGATTTGTTATTGAAACGGAAAAAGTACATGAGTCTAAAGACATGAAGTACTGTGCAGAACAATTAATCATTGCAACAGGGTATTACGATAGTCCTAATTACATGGGTGTACCGGGTGAGGATCTCGACAAAGTCCTCCATTATTTTAAAGAACCACATCCTTATTTTGATCAGGACGTAGTTGTAATCGGCGGTAAAAACTCCGCAGTTGACGCAGCACTTGAGCTTGAAAAAGCTGGTGCGAGGGTAACGATACTTTACCGAGGGTCTGATTACTCCAAAAGTGTTAAACCGTGGATTCTTCCGGAGTTTGAGGCACTTGTAAGAAATAAGAAAGTATCGATGGAGTTTAACGCAAGTCTAGTAGAAGTTCGAGAAAAAGAAATTGTATACGAAGTAAATGGCGAGTATAAAGCGATTACCAACGATTTCGTATTTGCTATGACAGGGTATCATCCGGATCATTCCTTCCTTACGAAGATCGGGATTGAAATTGATAGAAAAAGTGGACGACCAACGTTTGATGATAAGACTATGGAGACGAATGTGGATAATTGCTACATTGCAGGCGTCATTGCTGCAGGGAATAACGCTAATGAAATCTTTATAGAAAATGGACGGCTGCATGGAGCCATGATCGCCCGTGCGATTACTGAGAAATCAAAAGAACCTACCGAATAAGGTAGGTTCTTTCACAAGTTTTGCTTACCTAAGAAATAGGCTGTGCAATTCATCAGGATTCCGTGTGGCTTCAAGCGTTACCAATAATTTAAGACGGGCTTTTTGACCATTCAGTCCGTTGGAGAAAATAACGCCCAGATCTTTCAAGCGTTTACCTCCGCCTTCATACCCATAAACATCCTGTACAATCCCGTTAAAACAACGAGAAACCATCACAATAGCTATTCCTTGGTCTCTTAGTTGTTTGATGCCTTCCATCATCTCTGGTGGCACGTTCCCTTGACCAAGCGCTTCTATGACGATGCCATCAATCCCTAGTTCTCCTGCAGCAAATAAAAGCTCTGAGTCCATTCCAGCATACGCTTTTAATAACATCACTTTCTTTGTCAATCCTGAGATATGGTAGCGGTCACGATTCGTCAATGTGTGATGGAAGAAGACACGCTGTTTTGTAACGATCCCAATTGGTCCATATTGTGGACTTTGAAAAGTTGATACATTACTCGTATGCGTTTTAGTTACATTTTTTGCAGTATGTATTTCATCATTTAGAACTACCAGGACGCCTTTACCTTTCGCTTCCTCGCAACAAGCAACTTTGATAGAAGAGATCAGGTTATATGGTCCATCAGAACCAATTTCATTACTCGATCTCATCGCACCAGTAATGACGACTGGTAAATCCGTTTGAAGAACCAGGTCAAGTAAATAGGCCGTTTCTTCGAGTGTATCCGTTCCGTGAGAAATAACGACACCACTAATGTGTTCCTTCTTGATTCTTGTTTCGATTCTTTCGGCGATCCTGAACATGATTTCGGGAGTCATATGTGGAGATGGGATATTTAGGAAGTCATCTATAATAACATCGACTCCCTGTAACAATTGTTTAAGTGTTGCATTGAGAGGATTTTCTTTTCCAGGAGCGACTGCACCTGACTCTTTGTTTTCCTCCATCGCGATTGTTCCGCCTGTATGAATAATTAATATATTGCTCATAGGATCACCTCGCCATTTCTTATTATTTGTTTCCATAAATAAAGTAACATGATACGATTAGAAAAGTATAGGTATGATTGAGCCTGCCTTTTTGACTACATGCAGGGTAGAAATGGGGAAAGCGTATGTTTGCAGCAATTACTGCTGGAATAGCGCCAGGCATTGCACTTCTTTGCTTTTTTTACCTTAAGCATCATCAGTACGAGTCCGAGCCGATTGGTCCTGTTGTACGAAGTTTTGTGTTTGGAGCTATGCTTGTTTTTCCGGTCATGGTCATTCAGCATGGATTCAAAATAGAAGATATCCTACAATCTCCATTCAGCCAGGCTTATCTAATGTCAGGCTTACTTGAAGAATTTCTTAAATGGTTTATTTTCTATTTTACCGTTTATATCCATATTGAATTCAATGATTTCTATGATGGGATTGTCTATGGTGTTGCCATTTCACTCGGGTTTGCTTCCGTTGAAAACGTCTTTTACTTGTTCGCCTATGGCATTCAGGAAGCGTGGTGGCGTGCTTTGCTACCAGTATCTAGTCATGCTTTATTTGGATTGATGATGGGGTCGTACCTTGGTAGAGGGAAATTATCTTTGCAAAATAAGATTGGAAAGTGGATTGGGCTTTCACTACTTGTTCCTTTTTTGTTTCATGGAACGTACAATTATCTTGTTCTTCAAATAAACAGCAATACGATTTATTTAATGATCCCCTTTATGCTGGTTCTTTGGTTCGTAGGTTTAAGGAAAATGAAAGCAGCTGACTTAAATCAGGCAAATTTAATGCAAACCAAAGAAAATATGAGAATGTCTTAACGAACACAAAAAGGATGCCGATATTGGCGTCTTTTTTTTGTGTTTGCAAAAAGCGATAATTTCAATTGGTGCAGATCTAATTAATTTTTGTATAAAATACCTCTCGATACAAAAACTACAGGTGTGAATACAGAATGATCAGGGAGGTCCACACGATGAGAAAGGCAAGTCATATCTTGAAAATCCCTCTGATAATCGGTTTATTATGCGTACCGCTTATCACGGTACTAGATACAGGAAATAAAGTAGAAGCTTTCTCGAATCAGGTTATCCAGCAGGGTGCTACTGGAACGGATGTCATTGAACTTCAAGCGAGACTAAAACACATCGGTTTTTATACAGGTAATATTGACGGGGTATTTGGATGGGGAACGTATTGGGCGGTAAGAAACTTTCAATATGAATTTGGAATGGATGTTGATGGACTCGTTGGACCAGAGATGAAGTCGAAGCTAAGTAAGTCGACAAAATATGATCCATCTATTCAGCAGCAGGTAAATAAAGGTGGGAACAAGAATGCCGGACAGCCTTCACAAAAAGTGGATAAACCTAAAGAATCTGCAACTGTTCAAGGGAAAAACACTCCATCTGGTTATTCTCAAAATGATATTAAACTACTTGCAAATGCGGTGTATGGAGAGTCAAGAGGAGAAGCATACGAAGGACAGGTTGCCGTGGCGGCGGTTATTCTTAATCGCGTGCAAAGTGCGTCTTTTCCTAATACTGTATCAGGCGTTATTTTTGAACCGCGTGCTTTTACAGCCGTCTCAGATGGGCAGATCTGGCTTACCCCAAACGAACAGGCGAAAGAAGCAGTGCTGGATGCGATAAATGGATGGGATCCTTCCGGTGAAGCGCTTTACTACTTTAATCCGAACACCGCTACTTCAGGGTGGATCTGGACACGACCTCAAATTAAGCAAATTGGTAAGCATATATTCTGTGAATAGTGGAGGTGTATAGACGTGATTCGATCAATTCTAATCGGCGCGCTAGCCATTGGTGTTGCTGGCACAGGTTACTGGGGTTACAAGGAACACCAAGAAAAGAATGCGGTGCTCATTAATGCAGAAAATACGTACCAGCGTGCGTTCCATGATTTGAATTTTCATATGGATGCCCTGGAAGAAAAAATTGGTTCTACGCTAGCGATGAATTCTGGAACAAGTATTTCACCAGCCCTAGCTGAAGTATGGCGGTTAACATCAGAGGCGCAAAATGATGTGGGGCAACTCCCGCTCACTTTAATGCCCTTTAACAAAACGGAAGAGTTTCTCTCAAATATCGGATCATTCAGCTATCGTGTAGCCATTCGAGATCTTGATGAAAAGCCACTTTCAGGTGACGAATACGAGACGCTAAAGAAATTACACAGCCATTCCAATGAAATCAAAAATGAGCTTAGAAAAGTTCAAGCGATGGTTATTGATCATAATTTACGGTGGATGGATGTCGAACTCGCTCTTGCTTCAGAGTCACAGCCACAGGATAATACCATTATTGACGGGTTTAAAACAGTTGATAAGCAAGTAGAGGGATATAGCGAAGTGAATTGGGGCCCTGAGGTAACCCAGTTAAACGAAAAAAAAGAAAATCTCACTAAGAATATTAAAGGAAAAGAACTAACTGAAGAAGAGGCAAAAAAGCATGTTGTTGATTTTCTTGATCTCGACCCAAAAGCCTCTATTGATATAACAACAACAGGGGAAAAGTCAAAGTATAAAGCTTATAGTTTATCCATTGAAAATCCTGATCAAAAATCGAGCATTAACCTCGATGTTACGAAAAAAGGTGCAAAGCCAATCTGGATCTTAATGGACAGGGAAATTGGAGAACAGAAAATCAGTCTGAATGAAGCTGCAGATAAGGCGAAAGGTTTTTTGAAAGAGCATGACATTACGAATATGACGATATCTGAAAGCAGTCAGTATGACAAAATGGGCGTGTTTACATTCGTCTACCAACAGGATAATGTTACTGTTTATCCTGATGCTGTTCATATTAAAGTAGCCCTTGATAACGGCGATATTGCTGGTTATGAATCGCTGGAGTATTTAACAAATCACCATGAGAGAGAACCATCTAAAGCAAAAATTTCTAGAGATGAAGCGTTAAAGCAGGTGAACCCGAATGTACAGGTGATGGAAGAAGGTCTTGGAATCATTCGGAATGATATTGGAGAAGAGGTATTATGCTACGAATTTATGGGGACAATTGAGAATGAAACGTACCGTATATTTATTAATGCGAACGATGCTAAAGAAGAACGAGTTGAGAAAATGGATGGTACTGAAATGAATTACGACACGTTATAAAAAAGGGAGGGGTCATGCGTGAAGAAAGTAGAACGGTTAATCCTTAAACTGATTGTAATCCAGTTTACGTTCCTGATAATTTCGCAGGCTCTTCTTACACAGGATCATTTTCGGATTTACTTAAGTAAAACCCTTTATTATGAAGGTGTTGTAAAAGATTTGCCTCAATCAATCAAGGAACAATAGTCAATAGACCGAAAAAATGTCTTATGTTATGATAAATAGGAACTTTTGGTTTAACAGAAAAGCAGGATTCCCTGCTTTTTTTGTACTTTATTTTTGATTTAGTAGATGGAAAGGCGGAGCGTAAAAGGAATGCTTTTTCTGTTGAATGACGATTGATGAATGGAATGTGGAGGCAAGAGTTAAGATGAAAAAGAAAATTAATATAGCAATAGACGGACCTGCAGGTGCCGGTAAAAGCACAGTAGCAAGACAGGTAGCTGATAACCTTACGTTTCTTTATATTGATACAGGCGCGATGTACCGGGCCCTGACTTATAAAGCAATTGAAAAAGGAATCGATTTAGAGGATGGGCCATTGCTTAAAAAGCTCCTTGATGAAACGGTAATCGATCTCCAAGTTGGTGAAAAAGAACAGCACGTCTTGATCGATAATAGAGACGTAACGACTGATATCCGTTCATACGATGTGACGAATAACGTTTCCTTTGTGGCAAGACAAAGTGAAGTTCGTAAAGAAATGGTAAAACGTCAGAAGTTATTAGCTAATAAGGGCGGGGTTGTTATGGATGGACGTGATATCGGTACTTACGTTCTGCCTGAATCTGAGCTTAAAGTGTTTTTAAGTGCTTCAGTAGAAGAACGAGCAATGCGACGTTATAAAGAACTCCTTGAAAATGGAATTGAAGCTGATTTCGAACGGATTAAGAAGGAGATTGCGCTTAGAGATAAACGTGACTCAGAGCGAGAAGTGGCTCCGCTTGTAAAAGCGAAGGATGCTACGGAGATTGATACAACTTCGATGACAATTTCAGAAGTCGTCAATTCGATCCTTCAATTAGCGAAAGAAAGGGCATGATCAAGTGAGTTTATATAGAGTGGGAAAAGGCCTATTTAAAGCTTATTTTACGTTATTCAATCGCGTCACTGTCGTTGGAGCGGATCAGATCCCAAATGATAAAGGGATCCTCCTCTGTTCCAATCATATTAATAATCTTGATCCACCTCTCGTTGGAGCAATGTTTCCAAGAGATGTCCATTTTATGGCTAAATCGGAGCTTTTTAAAATTCCGGTTTTAGGAAAGTTAATTCATAAGGTTGGTGCGTTTCCTGTTAAACGCGGAATGAGTGACAAACAGGCATTAAGAAGCGGAATGAAATTCTTAAAAGATGGCGGTGTCGTCGGACTCTTTCCTGAAGGAACGAGAAGCAAAAACGGTGAACTTGGAGAAGGTCTTTCAGGGGCGGGATTTTTTGCACTTCGTCCAGAGGTGACTGTAGTACCCTGTGCCATTAAAGGATCTTATAAGCCGTTCGGGCGTTTGAAAATTGTTTATGGAAAGCCGGTTGACTTATCTCCCCTTCGTGTAGAGCAGGGAGCGGCGAAAAAAGCGACGCAGGCAATCATGAAGGAAATTCAGGATTTAATCGAAATACATCACAAATGATTCAATATTTTTAAAAAATTTAAATAAATGCGTCAGGATACTTGACAAATCCGCCAATTTTAGTGAAAGTTAGAGGAAAGGGTGCTTAACTTTTCAATAAAATTCTTTCGCTTTTGGTGGAAGGCTTTTATAAATCATATCGAAAAGTTTTATTTCTTTTGGATTGAAGGAGGAGTTTGTCAATGGGTGAAGAGATGAATCAGGAAATGACTGAGTTCAAATCATTCGAAATTGGAGATGTGGTGACTGGTAAAATCTCCAAAGTCGAAGAGAAACATGCATCAGTAGATGTAGGCTTCAAAATTGATGGAGTGCTGCCAATCAGCGAACTGTCAAGCCTTCACGTCGAAAAGGTAAGCGACGTGCTTTCAGAAGGTGATGAAATAGAAGTGAAAGTAACTAAGGTTTCTGAAGATGAGCTCGTGCTTTCTAAAAAAGCTGTTGAAGCGGATCAAGCATGGGATGCACTCAAAGAAAAGTATGAGAATTCTGTTGCGTTTGACGTAAAAATTGCTGATGTCGTTAAAGGTGGTCTTGTGGTTGACCTTGGTGTTCGGGGCTTTATTCCAGCATCCCTTGTTGAAAGACACTATGTGGAGGACTTTGCGGATTACAAAGGTAAAAACCTGAGCGTGAAAATCGTTGAATTTGATCCTGAAAAAGCCAAGGTTATTCTTTCACATCGTGCAGTGCTAGAGCAAGAAGCTGACCATAAGAAACAGGAAACACTTTCTTCACTTCAGGCGGGACAGGTTGTTGAAGGAACTGTTCAACGTTTGACAGACTTCGGTGCATTTGTTGATATCGGTGGAGTAGATGGCCTGGTACACATCTCTCAAATGGCCCACCACCGTGTTGAGACACCTTCTGAAGTAGTGACCGAAGGACAGCAGGTAAACGTGAAAATTCTTTCTGTTGACCGAGATAACGAACGTATTTCATTATCCATTAAAGAAACACTCCCGGGACCGTGGGAAGAAGTAAAAGGTAAGCTAAATACAGGAGATGAGATTGAAGGAACAGTAAAGCGTCTTGTAAGCTTCGGTGCATTTGTAGAAGTTGCTCCTGGCGTTGAAGGTCTGGTTCATATTTCAGAAATCTCGAATAAACACATTGGCACACCTCAAGAAGTACTCTCAGAAGGTGAAACCGTTCGTGTAAAAGTTCTTGATGTTAATCTCGATGAGAAGCGTATTTCATTAAGTATTAAAGTACTTGAAGCTGATCAAGTATCCAGCGAAGTTGAAGAATATCAAAAAGATTCTGATGGAAACTCTCCATTCTCACTTGGCGATATGATCGGTGATCAACTTAAAAAATATAAATAAGCAAAAAGCTCTCTATCATAAATGATAGAGAGCTTTTTTGGTTTAACAAAAGCGGTTTGAATCATTTAGTGTTATTTCTGGCCGTTCCTTTTCCGTGCATTAGATGGCCCTTCGAGCATGGAAGCTCCATGATGCTCTAATGATTGATCACGGTCTGATTCTACACGATTGGATTTCTTTAAATTTTTTTCCTGGCGATCTTTACCCACTTTCATCCCTCCATTTCCATAATTCATCTCTCTTAGCATGAAGGAAACAACGAAAAGTTATGCATTCTTGTTTTTCGATGTCTATTCATTATGAATTATTCCCATACTGGTCATAATGAAAGGGGGTGCGGTTCGAATTGGATGGGGCATTTTTTCTATGGTTTACTTGGATGGGAGTGGTTATCACCGCTTTCTTTCATAATCATTCTCAGCGTCGAAAACCTCTAATCGTTTTATTGCTAACTGCAATTTGCCTGGTGAATATTCAATTTAACATTATGAACTATACAGTCACAGCCCTATTTCTACTAGTATGGGGCTACGGATATCGCCTATTACTTGGAAGTATACAGGTTACATTAAAATATGGCGTATTGGTACTTATTACGGTCACAGCAGCTTATACCGCTATTAAGTTATTTTCGGTTTATGATCCGGTATTTACTTACTTATATACGAAGTGGACAATTTCGGCCTTTCTTTTTGCGATCGTTCACATTACGTTGAGTGGCACTGCCGAGCGCTGCTCCTTTTTACTGATAGGCATTGTACACGGGGAATCGATTTTAACAACACTTTTTGAGCAGATGGGGATCAACCGCATTGCAGGAAGTCCTGAAGCACTTGATATCATGGCTATTTCAATTATGGGAACCATTGTCTGGCACTACTTTGTTCAACTGACGTTACAGCTTGAAAAACATGTAAAAGAATATCAGGAAAGACGGGGTTATTCATGAATGAGTACACTTTTTCTATTCTGTTCGGGGTGATTTCTGGTACGTTAGCCCGTATTTATATGTTTCGTACCGATTATCGGCAATACCCGACTTACCCGCATGGCATGATCATTCATTTAGCTTTAGGTTTTATAGCTGCCTCGCTTGGATCACTTGTTGTACCTTCCATTATGGAAGAAGAGTTTACAGCTGTAACGTTCCTTACACTGGCTGCTTCTCAGTTTAGAGAAGTTCGAAATATGGAAAGAAAAACGCTGACTGAAATGGATTCGCTTGAACTGGTTCCAAGGGGAGCATCCTATATAGAAGGAATTGCGGTAACCTTCGAAGGAAGGAATTATCTCGTTATTTTTATTTCATTTGTCTCCTCATTTGCTTATCTGGCGATCAATATGTGGGCAGCATTCGTAGCTGCGTTTCTTTCATTTCTTGTGGCTAAAAAGTACATGACAGGGAGCAAACTTGGGGAAATCGCTTTGATCGAGCAGTCTACTGTTACTTTCAAAGGAGCAGGTCTATATGTGGATAATATTTATATTATGAACATTGGTATTCCTGCAAGACAAAAGGAAATCCTTGCTCATGGACTTGGATTTATTATTAGTCCGAAAAATTTCGATGCAAGATCAACAATTGGAAATCTAGGTCAACGTCAGGCCATTCTTCATGATTTGGCTATTTCACTCGGGGTGTACAGAGATTCGGGCACTCCGGCTCTTGTTCCTCTTATTAAGCGAGACTTAGACGACGGAAGAATAGGAGTTTTCATTCTTCCTCAAAACAAAAGTGCTGAACTCGCAATAAAGGTCATATCAAAAGTTCCTACTTTGGAGAATGCGATTCGCATGCCGACGGAAACAAAAGAAAAAGGAAGTGACCAATCATGATTTTTGAGAAAGCCATTCTCGCCACAGTGACACTTGACGCGAGTAGGGTTCCGGTCGGGGCGAATGTATTTGTATGTGTTTCGGATGAAGAGATGAATAGCGTTGCGGCAGATCTCGAAGCCATTCTTGATGGGATTGCCCACAAATTGAGTAACGATGTTTATATCATTGTGAAACATTAGGAAAAACAAATGGTAATTGCCTACTTTAAGAAATTTCAATTTTTCCTCTGTTGTTCATTGGTTGCTTTTTTGATAAGATATAAAAGCTATCAAAGACTATGCCTTCCTTATAGAGGAGGGTTTTTTACAATGAACTGCTGGAAAGTTTGTCCACGACTTTCTGGTGTGAAGCTTAGATAGATAGTCTTTAGAAAGGGCGTGCACATAATGACAAAACCAGTTGTCGCAATTGTAGGTCGACCAAATGTTGGGAAATCGACCATTTTTAATCGCATAGTAGGAGAGAGAGTCTCCATCGTCGAAGATACTCCAGGAGTAACACGCGACCGAATTTATAGTACAGGTGAATGGTTAAACCGTGAATTTAATATCATAGATACAGGCGGTATTGAAATTGGAGACGAACCATTTCTCTCACAAATCCGTTTCCAGGCTGAGATCGCCATTGATGAAGCAGACGTTATTATATTCATGGTTAATGGCCGTGATGGTATTTCAAACGCTGATGAAGAGGTAGCTAAAATTCTTTATCGCTCGAATAAACCTGTTGTTCTGGCGGTGAATAAAGTTGACAACCCAGAGCAGCAAGTTCTTGTGTATGATTTCTATTCACTTGGGTTTGGAGAGCCATTTGGTATTTCAGGATCTCACGGTCTTGGACTGGGCGACCTTCTTGATGAAGTTTTTAAATCCTTCCCTGAAGAACAAGAGGAAGAGTACGATGAAGGAACGATCAAGTTTTCATTAATCGGTCGTCCGAACGTAGGGAAATCCTCCCTTGTCAACACCATTCTTGGTGAAGAACGAGTGATTGTAAGTGATGTTGCAGGCACAACTCGTGATGCGATTGACTCGATGTTTACAAGAGACGGACAGGATTACGTGATTATCGATACGGCCGGCATGAGAAAACGCGGCAAGATTTATGAAACTACAGAGAAATACAGTGTTCTTCGTGCGATGCGAGGCATTGAACGATCTGATGTTGTCCTTGTTGTGATTGATGGTGAAGAGGGTATTATTGAACAGGATAAGAAGGTAGCTGGATATGCTCATGAAGCAGGGAAAGCTGTTGTTATCGTTGTTAACAAATGGGATGCAGTTGAAAAAGATGATAAAACAATGCGAAACTTTGAACAGAAAATTCGCGATCATTTCTTGTTCCTTAGCTACGCGCCAATCGTTTTTCTATCGGCTAAAACGAAGCAGCGCCTTCACACACTACTTCCGGTTGTAAATTCTGTAGCAGAAAACCATGCACTTCGTGTTAAAACAAATGTTCTAAATGAATTGATTATGGATTCAGTAGCAATGAACCCAACACCGACTGATAATGGGAAGCGACTGAAAATCAATTATGCGACACAAGTTGCGGTCAAGCCACCAACCATCGTGCTATTTGTAAACGATCCAGACCTGATGCACTTTTCTTACCGCCGCTTCTTAGAAAACCGTATTCGTGAAACGTTTGGTTTTCAGGGAACGCCTCTCCGCATTTTGGCCCGCAGAAAAAGCGAGTAGTTCTTCTTAAACAGGGGAGTCATGCTAATATAAAGGGGGAAGTTACATGATCGCGATCCTGATTTGCATTGCTGCATACCTGCTTGGTTCAGTGAGTTTTAGTTATTTACTCGCTCGAATTCTGAAGAAAATCGATATCAGAGACCACGGTAGCGGTAATGCAGGAGCGACAAATACTTTAAGAGTGCTTGGAACTGGACCCGCTATCGCTGTTCTGGCGCTTGATGTCATTAAAGGTATACTTGCCGTTTGGTTAGGGTACTGGTTTTCTAACGAACCTATTGTCCCTTTCCTTGCAGGCATTTGCGCTATTATTGGCCATAATTGGCCAGTGTTTTTTGGATTTCGTGGAGGAAAAGGTGTAGCAACGACCATTGGTGTTTTCGCTACACTTGCCTTTTTGCCTGCGTTATATGCTGGTATTATTGCAATTTTCTCGATTTTTATCACCAGATTTGTATCACTTGGATCTCTTATTTTTGTGGTGCTAACTCCTGCTTTTATCTTTATACTTGGCGGGTATCCTGCATCATATATTATATTAGGGGTGCTGCTGGCAGTACTCTCAGTGTGGAGACATCGTACAAATGTGAAGCGCCTGGTTACGGGGACAGAAAGCAAGCTCGGTCAGAAGGTCGAGCAGTAAGGAGGAAGATCAATGGCGACAATTTCAGTTGTAGGTGCAGGTAGCTGGGGAACAGCTCTTTCTATTGTTCTAGCTGACAATAATCATCACGTTAAACTCTGGGCAAGACGAAAAGATCTTGCTGATGAAGTAAATGATGGTCATACCAATGAGAAATATTTACCTGGCATTACACTACCGGAGGGTATAAAGGCAACAAGTTCACTCGAGGAGTGTGTACGGGATGCAGAATTAATCTTACTCGTCACACCAACGAAAGCACTGAGAGATGTTCTTCCAGAGCTCAAGACATACTTAACAGCGCCTGTCACGTTCGTTCATGCAAGTAAAGGAATTGAACCGGACACATCCAAACGTATTTCTGAAGTGATTGAAGAGGAAATTCCGCCGTCACTTAGAAAATCAGTTGTCGTACTATCAGGTCCGAGTCATGCAGAAGAGGTAAGCCTGCGTCATCCAACAACAGTGACAGTATCTTCTAAGTCATTAGCAGAAGCGGAATATGTACAGGATCTGTTCATTAATTCGAATTTCCGTGTTTATACAAACCATGACATTGTCGGGGTAGAACTTGGTGGTGCACTTAAGAATATTATTGCACTTGGAGCAGGTATGTCTGATGGACTTGGTTATGGTGATAATGCAAAAGCTGCACTGATTACGAGAGGTCTGGCAGAAATCGCACGTCTTGGAGCCGCAATGGGAGCCAATCCGTTAACGTTTATGGGTCTGACAGGGATAGGGGATCTTGTTGTAACATGCACAAGTGTACATAGCCGTAACTGGCGTGCAGGAAACCTGCTTGGTAAAGGAAATAATCTTGACGAAGTGCTTGAAAACATGGGCATGGTTGTCGAGGGTGTTCGTACCACAAAAGCAGCATACCATCTAGCTAAAGAACAGGACGTCGATATGCCAATTACGTCTGTGTTATTTGACGTACTGTTTAACGATAAAAATCCTAAGGATGCTGTTGATCAATTGATGGGTAGGCTACGCACACATGAAACAGAAGATCTGACTTCCTTACTTGCAGACCGTTTTGAATTGAATCCAAAAGAACAGTAAAAAGTCAAAGCACGAAGTATTCCTCCTTGCATACACTATGTTGAACGTTATTGGTAAGGAGGAAACCGCGTGAGCGATCTGTTCGACAACATAGAAAAGAAGACTAATGTTAAAAAGGAAGACATCTTTAAATTGGCTAATTCGGTTCAAGGTGCAGATTTTACCGATGAAAAAACGGTACGTAAACTGATTGCCAATGTTGCACGTGTTGCTAACGTGAACGTGACGAAAGAAAAGGAAGACCGAATCGTAAAGGCTATTGTAAACAAGAACATCCCATTCGATCTTTCTTCGATCGCAAAACTTTTTAGCCAGAAATAGCGAAAGAGTTTGAAACTTAGGCTAATCAACGATACCGCCTTCAAAAAAGAACATATACTAAAAAGGAACCATCAATGTGCAGAAGCACGCTTCGAAGTGAAATTCATATAGTCAAAAGCTGAGGAAAAGCCCCTTTCTTCAGCTTTTTATTTGTTTTCTATAAAGGACAACTGTTCATGAATATTTGAAAACGCTATAGGTAAAACACTGTAAGTTTTGATATAATGATCTGCAGTGCAGGTTAGAATGGTATGGCAGGGAGGATTAATAATGTCGCCAGGATTAATTAAAATGTGGGTGGCGCTTGCGGCGCTTGGATTAATGTTCATAGCTGTTATGGCTATTATGCTAAGTCGATCTAAATTAAAAGGTTTTTTTCGTGTAATTGTTTCCACTTTCGCTTATTTATGTATGTTCGTTTCGGGGGTGCTCATGCTTCTCGTTGTGTTTACAGGACCTACTAATTAAGACAGCAAATCTGCGAATAAGGAATGAGTGAAATGAAACGATTAGGTCAACAACTTATCATATGGACATGCCTTGTAACGATTCTTTCTGGATGTCTATATCCGGAAAGTAAAAAAAACGAAAATCAAATCCCTTACACAGATCAGATTCAATCTGTTCAATCCGCTGTTGAGCAATACCAGCAGAATAAATCGATTCTTCCGATCAAAACGAGGGAACAGGGCACGCCTATTTACCAAAAGTATCCGATTGAATTTAAGAAACTAGTCCCTGCTTTTTTACAGCAGGCACCGGGTAATTCTTTTGAAAGTGGTGGTGTGTTTCAGTACGTCTTAATAGATGTAGAAGAGAATCCTACTGTAAGATTAATTGATTTAATTACAGTAGAAAAAGTAAAGGATCTTCAATTAAGGATTAATGATTATCGAAGAAAAAATAGCTATCCTCCGTTTAAAGATGTTTTAGCAAGGGACCGCTATTCAATTGATTATGATGCGCTTGGGATGGACAAGGAAGAGATGGTAACAAGTCCGTTTACAAATGAGCAGCTGCCATTCTTTCTGGATGAAAATGGTGCTGTTCACATCGATTATACGAAAGATCTAAATCAAGCGATCGCAAGTAACCCTAACCATTCATATGAGAATGGAGACGATATTCGAGATTTACTAGCCGATAATTCGTTTTTTGTACCTATATCGTCAGTCCCGTACACAATTGAAGATGACAAAGCTGTTTTTTTAGTGAAATAGGTATTTTCCCTTCTCTTTAGCAATACATCTATAAAAAAGAGGAGGGACTTTTTTATGGTTATTTTTAGGAAGGGACAAAAAGTGTATCTCCTGCATCAAATCCTTTTACTCTGATCTGTCATATTTATTGGACAACATCATAGAATGATAGTGTTCAAGAAAGTCTGCGGTCTATAGTGAATCATTTCGTCCATAGAGGCGGAATCCAGGAGGCGATCACGTGGAGAGAGTGGATATCTTCAAAGATATCGCAGAGCGTACAGGGGGAGATATATACCTTGGAGTCGTAGGTTCTGTTCGAACAGGTAAATCGACATTTATTAAAAAGTTCATGGAACTTATCGTACTACCTAATATGGAAAACGAATCCGACAGAGCGAGGGCACAGGATGAGCTTCCGCAGAGTGCAGCGGGACGGACCATTATGACGACGGAGCCTAAATTCGTACCGAACCATGCCATTCAAATTCACGTTGAGGATGGATTAGATGTAAACGTGAGACTCGTAGATTGCGTAGGGTATGCTGTTCCAGGTGCGAAAGGCTATGAAGATGATGAAGGCCCTCGAATGATTAACACGCCTTGGTATGAGGAGCCCATACCATTTCAGGAAGCAGCTGAAATTGGAACAAGAAAGGTTATTCAGGAGCATTCGACCCTTGGTGTCGTGATTACGACAGATGGATCGATTGGAGAAATCCCACGACACGATTATTTAGAATCGGAAGAGCGAGTCGTGGAAGAATTAAAAGAAGTAGGCAAGCCGTTTATCATGATTGTCAATTCAGCTCATCCTCATCACCCTCAAACAGATGCCTTAAGAGGTGATCTTGCTAACAAATATGACATTCCTGTTCTTGCGTTAAGTGTTGAGAGCATGACAGAACATGATATTAACAATGTGATGCGTGAAGTGCTCTATGAATTTCCAGTTCTTGAAGTGAACGTTAATTTACCGAGCTGGGTAATGGTGCTTCATCAGGATCACTGGCTCAGACAGAACTATGAAGAATCGGTAAGGGACACAGTAAAAGATATTAAACGGCTTCGAGATGTTGATCGAGTTGTAGGGCAGTTTGAAGCATTTGAATTTATACAGGATGCCAGACTGGCCGGAATTGAAATGGGTCAGGGGATCGCGGAAATTGATCTTTATGCGCCAGACGATTTGTATGACCAAATTCTTAAAGAGGTAGTTGGTGTTGAGATTAGAGGAAAGGATCACCTGCTTCAATTAATGCAGGAATTTGCTTTTGCGAAAGCTGAGTACGATCACGTATCAGATGCACTTAGAATGGTGAAGCAAACGGGATATGGGATTGCAGCACCAGCAATTGAAGATATGAGTCTGGATGAGCCTGAGATTATCAGACAGGGATCGAGGTTTGGCGTAAGACTTAAAGCGGTGGCACCATCCATCCATATGATTAAGGTCGATGTTGAATCAGAGTTCGCACCAATTATTGGTACGGAGAAACAAAGTGAAGAGCTTGTTCGCTATTTAATGCAGGATTTTGAAGAAGATCCGCTATCAATCTGGAACTCAGATATCTTCGGGCGATCACTTAATTCGATAGTAAGGGAGGGCATCCAGGCTAAACTCGGGTTAATGCCTGAGAATGCTCGCTACAAATTAAAGGAAACGTTAGAACGCATTATTAACGAAGGTTCGGGAGGATTAATTGCGATCATATTATAACGTAACCGACTCCACTATTTGGAGTCGGTTTTTTAAAGGTTTTGGTTTAACGTTACATAATTTTTGGGTATTATCAGCTTAGAGAGGTCAGGGAGAAGATAGGTAAATTATGAAATAGACTAGTGAAAGCGCCATAGAATCAAAGCTGATTGAATTGACTGATTTTAAATAAACAATCATCTGAAGCGTTTACAAACTGTGTAAATAGCGGATAATAGGTAAAAAAACACTGAAAAATCGTCGAAATCAGGACAAACGTATTGAATTCTTTCGCGTCTTCGTATATTATAAGGCATGCAAACGTACTAAACGTGCATTGCAACGTATAAATATTGGTCATTAAGTGAATGATTTATTTATCCATCTCTCTTGAGAGGAGGTGAACAGAATGAACAAGACAGATCTAATCAATGCTGTTGCAGAATCTGCAGAGCTTTCTAAAAAAGAAGCGACAAAAGCTGTTGACTCAGTTTTTGATAACATTATGCAATCCTTGCAAGAAGGCGACAAAGTTCAACTAATTGGTTTTGGTAACTTTGAAGTCCGTGAGCGTTCTGCTCGTAAAGGGCGTAACCCTCAAACTGGCGAAGAGATCGAAATCGCTGCAAGCAAGGTTCCTGCATTTAAACCTGGTAAAGCCCTTAAGGATGCAGTAAAGTAAGAAATACATAGGGCAAGAGAAGAGTCGCACATTTTGCGGCTCTTCTTTTTTGCTAACTTTTTATCCTTATGCTAGAATCTTCATAGAGAAGGCCCTGAATGGAGGAGTAAGAACCATGTACGAAGTTAACCACGAGAAAATACAGGAAGCAGTTATAATGATCCTCGAAGCGATCGGAGAAGATCCTGAACGTGAGGGGTTGTTAGATACTCCAAAACGCGTTGCAAGAATGTATGAAGAAATTTTCCAGGGGCTACATCAGAATCCAGAAGAACACTTCCAAACGATTTTCGGTGAAGATCACGAGGAACTTGTCCTTGTTAAAGATATCCCGTTCTATTCCACATGTGAGCACCACCTTGTTCCATTCTTTGGAAAGGCTCATGTTGCATACATACCAAAAGGTGGCAAGGTAACAGGTCTCAGTAAGCTTGCAAGAGCTGTAGAGTCGGTTACAAAGCGTCCTCAACTTCAGGAACGAATTACATCAACAATAGCTAATTCAATGGTAGATACGCTTGATCCCCACGGTGTGATGGTAGTCGTGGAGGCTGAGCACATGTGTATGACGATGAGAGGCGTTAAAAAGCCTGGATCATCCACAGTAACATCAGCAGTCAGAGGTGTTTTTGAAAGCGATGCAGCTGCACGATCTGAAGTGCTTGGATTGATTAAAAGCTAATTCTATTAAAGCGGAGTGATCGAAATGAAAAACGAAGGAAATGATTTCTTTGTCATTAAAGCGCTCGAGAACGGTGTGAATGTCATTGGATTAACGCGCGGTTCCGACACGAGATTTCATCATTCAGAAAAGCTCGATAAGGGTGAAGTGATGATTGCTCAATTCACTGAACATACTTCTGCTGTTAAAGTTAGAGGGAAAGCCGTTATCCAAACTGAGCACGGCGAAATAAGCACAGAAGAGTAAAGCAGGATGTCGTAACCTGCTTTTCTTTCATTTTTAAACGGCAGTGTGTCGTTTTAGGTCGTGATTTAATGTGATATACTAGAATTAAATACATATTTAATTGGAAGACATGTTAGGGGTATGGGATATGACAAATCCGAAGGAAACCGCATATAAACAAATAGAAGGAGTTCGGGACATGCTGCAGTCTCGCTTATCCCATTCATACTTGCTTCGTTTTATCGATTTTCCAATCATTGATGAAGAGAGATTGTATGTGTTCTACGGCATACTTGAACAGACGAAGCTTGAACAGAAGAGGAAAGAGGATACACTTCTTTCAATTATGCTTGTTCAAATTGCACTTGATACGCATGAACTAATTTCACTTGAAGAGGTTGAGAACGAGAATGAACGAAAAAATCGCCAGCTAACCGTACTTGCAGGCGATTATTTTAGCAGCATGTATTACCACATTCTTTCTAAATGGCACGATAATGAGCTTATCCGGACTCTTTCAGAAGCGATACAAGAAATAAACGAAGCGAAAATGTCATTTTATCAAACAGACTATCACTCCATTGAAGCGATCTTCACTAACTTAAAAGAGATCGAATCGATTCTCGTTCGGAAGGTTGCCGAACATTATGACCTTGATGAGTGGCAGGCATTTGGGTCACAGTATTTCTATATGAATCGCCTTCTATTTGAACGAAAGCAGGACCTTGTTCGTTCAGGATCCAGCTTGCTTCATAAACTCTCTTTTGCCGTTCTTTCTAGGAGAGAAACCAGGCTCACGAGTGAACAGTTAGCTAAGGGAAGATCGGTTTTGGATTCGTATATTGAGCATGCAAAAAAGGAGATCGATGTGCTTCTCAAGCATTATAGTGAGCTTCACGGCATGTTTTGTCATCGATTAGAGTTTAATTGGGGACTCACTGGTATTCATGAAAAGAAAATGGCGGAAGAGGGATAAAGGATATGACTACATCTAAAGAAGAACGTGTACATGATGTTTTTCAGACGATTTCAAAGCGCTATGATGTAATGAATTCCGTCATTAGCTTTCAACGTCATAAAGCCTGGCGAAAAGATACAATGCGCTTAATGGATGTCCAAAAAGGTGCTACAGCACTCGACGTATGTTGTGGAACAGCAGATTGGACGATTGCAATGGCTGAAGCTGTTGGAGAAAATGGTCAAGCAATTGGTCTTGACTTTAGTGAAAACATGTTGGAAGTTGGATCAGCTAAAGTTAAAGAAAGTAAGCAGGATAACATTACGCTGATGCATGGAAATGCGATGAACCTTCCGTTTGAAGACAACTCATTTGATTATGTGACGATTGGTTTTGGTCTTCGAAACGTTCCGGATTATAATCAAGTGATTAAAGAAATGTACAGGGTCGTTAAAGCAGGCGGTCAGGTTGTTTGTCTCGAAACATCTCAGCCAACCATTCCTGGCTTTAGACAGGTGTATTATGGCTATTTTAAATATGTTATGCCCGTCCTTGGGAAAATGTTGGCTAAAAGCTACGATGAGTATTCCTGGCTACAGGAGTCAGCAAGTTCATTCCCTGGTAGAGATGAGCTTAAAATGCTTTTCTTTAAAAATGGCTTCAGTCGTGTCGACGTAAAGCCATACTCCGGTGGAGTCGCGGCGATGCATAGAGGAATTAAACCAGTACAAACATAAAATGAAAATAGATATTTTGTGATAATCAGTTAGGTGGATCTCATGAAATTAAAAACAATATATGCGTCCTTGAAAAAAGATTTATCCTTTATTGAATTTGAACTGGAGCAGACGGTAAATGCTCATCATCCAGTATTACGAGAAGCTTCTAACCACCTATTGAAAGCTGGAGGGAAACGTATCCGTCCTGTTTTCGTTTTGCTATCCGGGAAATTTGGAGATTATAATCTTCCCCTTATGAAGAATGTTGCGGTGGCCCTTGAGTTAATTCACATGGCCTCACTTGTCCATGATGATGTGATTGACGATGCTGAGATGCGTAGAGGTGCAAAAACCATTAAAGCAAAATGGGATAACCGTGTCGCCATGTATACAGGCGATTATATTTTTGCGCGAGCAATCGAACTGGTGACAGAACTTCAAGATCCAGCAGCTAATCGCATCCTTTCAAAAGCTATTCTGGAAATGAGTATTGGTGAAATTGAACAAATACGTGATCAGTTTAACTGGGAACAAAATGTGAGAGATTATTTTCGCAGAATTAAACGAAAGACTGCTCTTTTAATTGCAACCTCATGTGAGCTTGGAGCTGTTGCTGCAGGAGTATCAAAGGAAGAGCAAGTCCATCTCAGACAATTTGGCTATTATGTTGGCATGGCTTACCAGATCACGGATGATATCCTTGATTATACTGGAACTGTTAAACAGCTCGGAAAGCCAGCTGGAGGGGATTTATTGCAGGGTAATATTACCTTACCTGTTCTTTATGCAATGAACCAGGGGAATAGTAAGCAGGAGATCATGGCTGTTTTCTCAGAGGACTTGAACGCCTCTCAGGAAGAGGTAGATCAAGTACTCTCCATTGTTAAATCGTCCGGTGGTATAGAATACGCTCAAGGAATAAGCGATCGTTATCTTCAAAAGGCATTTGAAGAGCTTGATCAGCTTCCTTATCATTCTGCAAGAACATCGCTAAAACAAATCGCTGAGTATATCGGGAAACGAAAATATTAAAAGGAAATGTTGTTATTTTTCCGAAAATTTGATAGAATTTTGAAGGGCAGAAAAACTGTTTCTGCCCTGTACATATATCCTGTTGAAGGTGAGGAGATTTTCGTGGAAAAAACGTTTCTAATGGTCAAGCCTGATGGCGTGCAACGGAACCTGATTGGCGGAATTGTATCACGCTTTGAGAAGAAGGGCTTTAATTTAGTAGGTGCAAAATTGATGACGATTTCAAAAGATCTCGCAGAAACACATTATGGAGAGCATAAAGAGCGCCCGTTCTTCGGCGAACTTGTTGATTTCATTACATCAGGTCCTGTATTTGCAATGGTATGGGAAGGCGAAAATGTTATTTCAACAGCTCGTACTATGATGGGATCTACAAACCCAAAGGACGCAAATCCTGGAACTATTCGTGGAGATTTTGGAGTTCAGGTAAGCATGAATGTTATTCATGGATCGGATTCTCCAGAAAGTGCAGAACGGGAAATTGCTTTGTTCTTTAATGAAAGTGAATTGAACGAGTACACCAAAACCATATCAAAGTGGGTTTAATTTTAGAACAGAAATGAAAGCGCTTATATTTAAAAAAACCGGACAGTTCATGTCCGGTTTTTTTATGTCAGGCTCATTCGAATGAAATGCCTAACAGAACTTCTTTTTTAATCATACTAGCAACGGAAGAACTGAAATGTTAAAGGTAACGGTCATTTAGGGAACCATATGGTAAAGTATACGAAAGAACTTACAGAATAGTGTTTTTTTTGAGTTTTTGTGGTAGGATATCCGCAACCATTCAATCAAAATAGTAAAAATCATTACACGAAGTTTATGCGGTATGATATAGTAGTACGTAAAAGCGTCAAAGGATATTGGAGGAGATAGGATGAGATACTTAACAGCAGGAGAATCACACGGACCACAATTAACAACAATACTTGAAGGGCTTCCGTCAGGGCTTGAATTACTTGCGGAAGATATTAATACAGAGCTTGCGAGACGCCAATTGGGCCATGGTCGCGGACGGAGAATGCAAATCGAGAAAGATCAGGTCCAGATTCTAAGCGGTATTCGCCATGCGAAATCGACTGGAGCGCCAATAGCGCTGGTTGTTGAAAATAAAGACTGGACGCACTGGAAAAATTACATGGGCGCTGAACCTTTAACAGAAGAGCAAGAAAAGAATATGAAGCGCCAGATCTCACGTCCACGACCGGGACATGCTGATCTGAACGGGGCGATTAAGTATGGTCATCGTGATATGCGAAATGTACTTGAGCGTTCTTCTGCAAGAGAAACAACTGTACGTGTTGCGGCTGGTGCTGTAGCAAAGAAATTATTAAAAACGCTAGGTATTCATGTGGCGGGCCATGTTCGTATGATCGGTGGCGTAGAAAGTAGTTATGACGGAGGTATGTCTCTTACAGAGATGCAGCGTGTTTCAGAAGAATCGCCGGTTCGAAGCCTTGATGAAGTAGCCGGTCAAAAAATGATGGAAGCGATCGATGATGCGAAGAAGAACGGTGACTCAATTGGTGGCATTGTTGAAGTCGTAGTTGAAGGGTTACCTGTTGGTCTTGGTAGTCACGTTCATTACGATCGCAAGCTGGATTCAAAAATTGCAGGTGCGATCATAAGTATTAATGCATTCAAAGGTGTGGAATTCGGTATTGGATTTGAAGCGGCGAGGAAACCAGGGAGTGAAGTGCATGATGAAATCGAGTGGTCAAAGGAAAAAGGATACACTCGTAAAACGAACCGCCTCGGTGGATTCGAAGGCGGCATGACAACAGGGATGCCGATCGTTGTTAAAGGGGTTATGAAGCCAATTCCAACTTTGTATAAGCCCCTTCAAAGCGTAGATATCGATACAAAAGAGCCATTCTCAGCAAGCATTGAGCGATCAGACAGCTGTGCTGTGCCTGCCGCAAGCGTTGTTGCAGAGAACGTTGTTGCCTGGGAAGTTGCTGCATCGATTCTTGAGAAATTCGGACATGACCGCATGGAAGAGATCGCGGAGGCAATGGATCGTTACAAGTCATATAGCCAGGAGTTTTAACTATGGAAACAATGACGATTGAAACGAGCGGTGGAAGTTATCCTGTTCACATCGGAACGGGCATTCGATCGAAATGGAGAGATCTCATTCATCAGCCGAATTCATATTCTAGCTTTTTTATTATTACGGATGAGGCTGTATCAGAAACCTATTTGACTGATGTTAGAGGGGAAACGAACATTCCGACGTTTGTTGTACCTTCAGGAGAAGCGTCAAAGTCTTTTCAGCGTTATTATGAATGCATGACGGCTTTGCTTGAAGCGGGACTTGATCGAAAGGCCTGTATCATCGCGCTCGGTGGCGGTGTTGTAGGAGATCTCGCAGGTTTTGCCGCTGCTACATATATGAGAGGCATTGACTTTATTCAGATGCCTACAACTCTACTCGCACATGATTCGAGTGTTGGGGGTAAAACGGGGATCAATCATGAGCTTGGTAAAAATTTAATTGGTGCTTTTCATCAGCCGTCAGCAGTGATTTACGATATTGACTGTTTACGTACGCTGCCTGACAGGGAATGGCGGTCAGGATTTAGCGAAGTGATTAAACATGCTCTGATTCACGATGAAGACTTTTTAACATGGTTAATAGAGCGTAAAAAGCCTGTGCAGAACTTTTCAGATGATGAACTCCAGTACATGATTAAGGAAGGAATAAGTGTTAAGGGAGCCATTGTAAAAGAAGATGAACGTGAGTCTGGTGTGAGAGCCTTTTTGAATTTCGGGCATACACTGGGGCATGCGATCGAAGCAGAGCTCGGCTATGGAAAAGTAACCCACGGGGAAGCTGTAGCAATCGGAATGATCTATGCATTAAAGATGAGTGAAGCATATTTTCATAAAACATTTCGTATTGATAAATTAAGGGAATGGTTTCTAGAAGTAGGACTTCCTGTAGATGTACCTGAAGAACTTGATGCTCATAAGCTACTTCTTCGAATGAAGAAAGACAAAAAAGCTGAAAACAACAGCATGCAATTCGTCCTACTTAAAGAAATTGGAACACCTGTTAAAGTGAGCATTCGAGATAAGGTAGCTCTTAACTTGCTCGGTGTTGAAAGGAGCTTTTAGCTGTGATCAGAGGGATAAGAGGAGCGACAACCGTTGATGAAAATGAAAAAGACGCCATTATTGATGCAACGACAAAGCTTCTGCAAGAAACGATTGACCAAAACAAGTTATCAGCGGAAAGTGTAGCTTCAATCCATTTTACGATGACAGAGGACCTGAACGCTGTTTTTCCTGCAGAAGCAGTGAGGGGCTTTGAAGGATGGACGCATGTTCCACTTATTTGCTCATCAGAAATAGCGGTTCAAGGTTCATTACCGCGTTGCATCAGGATTTTAATGTTGGTCAATTCAATAGAAGAGCAAGGTGCGATCCAGCACGTTTATTTAGAGAAAGCTGTGTCACTTCGCCCGGACCTTGCTAGTTGACAAAAAGGGTTCACCATACTAGGATAGAAATAAGTTTAGAGCAGAGGCCAGAGTAATACGAGTTGAAAGAGCTGAGAATAGGATAGTTGAGTTGAGGAGAGCTTAGAGGGATACGTCTATACACCCCCTGAGGTTATTCAGGGGGTTTTTATATACCCTTTTTCGGTATTGTGATAATTCAGACTTATATGGTCTGCTTTTTGTCATACCACATTTTGAATCCTCGTTTACTTAACTTTTCCATTCTCCATTACACTACATGGAGAGGTGAGAAAGTTGACTACAGATTATTCTTCTTTTAAAAAGGATGCCGCTACATACGGTACGATTCCTTTAATGAAGTCGTATTTCCTTGATACGGCTACACCCATTCAAATTTTTCAAAACATTGGCGAGCGAGCCAGTTTCCTATTAGAAAGCAGCGATCAGGAATCAAGATGGTCACGGTATTCATTTATAGGGGTCGATCCTGTTTATTCACTTATTGAACAGAAAGGATTATTTTCGGTTACGGATGTTAACGGCAATAGCATACTAGAGCGTGACGATTTCCAATCAGGTGTTCAGGGGTTATTTGACTATTTAAATCCTAAACTACCGGAAACTGATTTTCCATTTTACGGAGGGGCTGTCGGTTATATTGGCTATGATGCGGTGAGCGGGTTTGATAAAGTTCCTGAACATCCAGATCGAGATGAAGATATGCCACTTTTCCATTTTATTGTGTGTGAAAATTTACTAATCTATGATCATCATTTAAAAAGACTTACGGTTTGCCACCATGCGAGGGTTAATGATGGGGCAGATATAAAGGGGATTTACGACCATTCATTGTCGGTTATGGATGAACTCGTTTCTGTCGCCTCGATGGCAGCAAAGGGGGATGCAATGCATCTTCCGGCAGACTCAGTTGATGATGTGGATTTTTCACAAGTGAAATCGAACTACGAAAAAAACCAATTTTTGGAAGATGTCGATAAAATCAAACAGTATATCGAAAATGGGGATGTTTTCCAGGCTGTCTTATCTCAGCGATTTGAAAAGGACATATCGATAAATGGTCTTGATCTCTACAGGGTTCTTAGGATCATTAATCCTTCTCCTTATATGTTCTATTTAAAAATGAACAATGTTGAGATTATCGGAAGCTCACCTGAGAAGTTAGTGCAGGTTCAGGACGGCAAGGTTGAAATTGATCCAATCGCAGGAACTAGAAAGCGGGGCAAAACGGATCAAGAGGATCAAGCGCTAGCGGAAGAGCTTTTAGCCGATGAAAAAGAACGGGCGGAGCACTATATGCTTGTGGATCTTGCCAGGAATGACGTAGGAAGGGTAGCTCAATACGGCAGTGTTTCTGTACCGCAGCTCATGGACATTGGTCGTTTCTCACATGTGATGCACATTATTTCGAAAGTTACAGGAATTCTTTCACCTCAGTTTACGAGCCTTGATGCAGTTGTGGCTTCGTTTCCTGCTGGTACCGTTTCTGGTGCGCCTAAAGTAAGAGCGATGCAAATTCTGAATGAACTTGAACCCACTTCACGTTCCATTTACTCTGGTGCAATTGGCTATATCGGATTTGATGGAAATATTGATTCGTGTATCGCTATTCGAACAATGGTCATTAAAGGTGGTAAGGCATATGTACAGGCGGGAGCAGGAATTGTTGCTGATTCAGTACCAGAAAGTGAATGGGAAGAAACACGAAATAAGGCAAGTGCCCTTATTAAAGCGATCCAGGTAGCGGAATCGATTTTTGATCAAAAGGAGGAGCGGTTAAATGTTTAAAGAACAACTACAGAGAATGATTGAAGGAAATACATTGTCAGAAGCCATTGCCGAAAAGATGATGAATGTTATTATGGAAGGAAAAGCAGATGATGCCCAGATCGCTAGCTTTCTTACCATTTTAAAAATGAGAGGAGAAACGGTTGAGGAACTAACAGGATTTGTCCGATCGTTACGAAGCCATGTTGTTCAACTTGATCACGGTGGTCTTCCACTCATTGATACATGTGGAACTGGTGGTGATGGACAATCAACCTTTAACATTTCAACTGCTTCAGCCATTCTTGTTTCAAGTCTTGGAGTGAAAGTAGCAAAACACGGGAATCGAGCAGTATCATCTAAAAGCGGTAGTGCTGATGTTCTTGATGAACTTGGCATTCCAACGCAGTCTTCTAGAGAAGAAGCCATCGGAACCTTGAAAGAAAGAAACATGTGCTTCTTGTTTGCCCCAAATTATCATGTGGCAATGAAGCATGCTGTCAGGGCTCGTAAAGCCATTGGATTTCGGACGGTCTTCAATAGCCTGGGGCCACTTGCTAATCCAGCAGGTAGCCAGTCACAGCTAATTGGGGTTTATAGTCATGATAACGCGTTAAAAATGGCAGAGGCTTTAAAGCGACTTGGAACGGAACGCGCATTACTTGTCACAGGCGGAGAGGGCATGGACGAATGTTCTATTTCAACACACACTGATTTTGTTGAGTTAAAAGAAGGCGAGGTCTCAACTTACCGTCGAACCCCAGAGGATGTTGGACTAACATCGTGCGACCAGAATGATTTAAAAGTGGAAACATCGCGGGAGAGCGCCGAGCTCATTCAAAGAATATTTGATGGAAATGGAAATGAAGCAAGTACAGGAATTGTTCTATACAATGCAGGTGCAGCACTCTATCTTGCAGGAGCAAGTGAGTCGATAAAAGATGGCGTTCGTATGGCAAGAGAATCGATCGCTATTGGAGATGCAAGAAAACAGCTTAATCTTTTAAGTGCACAAAAGGAGTTGAATGTACATGCTTGATAGGATAATCGAAGTAAAGCACGAAGAAATGGTGCGTTTTAGAATGCCAGAAGATAAACAGTTTTCTAAAGTATCGTTTGTGAACAGCTTACGAAATCCAACACGTGAAATTGGCCTCATAGCAGAAGTGAAGAAAGCATCGCCATCAAAAGGGATCATTAATAATGACTTTCACCCTGTTGAAGTTGCGAAAGCATATGAAACAGCCGGGGCTGATGCTATTTCTGTGTTAACTGATGAAACGTTTTTTAAAGGATCAAACGCTTATTTAACAGAAGTTAAGAAGCATGTAGGACTTCCGATATTAAGAAAAGATTTTATTATTGATAAAAGACAGATTGAAGAGAGCAAACGAATTGGTGCAGATGCTATTTTATTAATCGTAAGGGCTCTCGGTGCTCAGAAAACGAAGGAATTCTATGATGTTGCAGTAGAATACAACTTAGAATGTCTCGTTGAAGTTCATTCTGTTGAAGAACTTCAGCAGCTTACGGAATTGTTCACGCCTGACGTAATAGGAATTAACAATCGCAATCTTGCAACCTTTGAAACATCAACTAAAGAAACGCATGCCTTAAGTCAATACGTGCCCGCTTCCTCAATCATGATTAGCGAAAGCGGGATTTCAACTTATGAAGATATCAAGGACGTTAAGCGAGCGGGAGCATCGGCTGTTCTTGTTGGAGAAGCGCTGATGCGTGGTGGTGCGTATGAAGCAGGAATCAAGCGTCTCTTTGGTGAATCAATCCATGAAAAAGCCTGAATTAAAGCTTTGCGGAAATCGGTCGGTTCAGGATTGGGGAACCGTTCGAATGAGCGGAGCCGATTATGCCGGTTTTATATTTGCTCCCAGTAAACGACGAGTAACAGATGAACAGGTGGCGAACTGGTTAAGTGACTATCCGCCTGAGTCTATTAAAATCGTCGGTGTCTTTGTAAATCCAGAGTTAGAAGACCTTGCGGAAACTGTGAGCAAAGTACCGCTTGATATACTCCAATTACATGGGAAAGAAACACCCGTATTCGCAGCAAAAGTAAAACAAATGACAGGAAAACCAATCTGGAAGGTGCTTCACCATGGTGAAGACGCACAGGACGATATGTTGCTTTTCCGAGGAATAGCCGATGGTTATGTAGTTGATACGAAATTACCCGGACAATGGGGTGGGACAGGGAAACGATTTGATTGGGGGGCAATTCCTGGCTATCAGACCGAAGCAAATGAGCAGCATGTTCCACTTTTTATTGCAGGTGGGATAAACCCTGATAATGTGAATGAATTACTTAAATTCCATCCAGATGGTATTGATGTTTCAAGTGGTATCGAAAGCAGTGAGCAAAAAGACGAATATAAAATCAAGCGAATGAGAGAAAGGCTGGGATAAAGATGGCAACAAGTGTACCAGATCAGCGCGGAAGATATGGAAGGTATGGTGGGAAGTATGTACCAGAGACCGCAATGTATGCTTTAGAAGAACTTGAGGAATCGCTTGATAAAGCAATGGCAGATCCTCAATTTATGGCAAACTATCATGAGGAATTAAAGAAATATTCCGGCCGTCCAACCCCAATCACACATGCTGAAAACTTATCGAAACGTCTTGGCGGGGCGCAAATTCACTTGAAGAGAGAAGATCTTAACCATACAGGTGCACACAAACTCAATAATGCAATTGGACAGGCACTTCTTGCAGTGCGAATGGGTAAAGAAAAAATTGTTGCTGAAACAGGCGCAGGTCAACATGGGGTGGCAGCCGCAACGGTTGCAGCGCGATTTGGACTTGAGTGCAAAGTATTTATGGGTGAAGAAGATATTAGACGCCAGGAATTAAACGTCTTCCGTATGAAGCTGCTTGGAGCGGAAGTTGTACCTGTGTCTTCAGGAAGCAAAACGCTTAAAGATGCGACAAACGAAGCGATTCGTTACTGGGTATCTAACGTAGAGGACACGTTCTATCTAATTGGTTCCGTCGTTGGTCCACACCCTTATCCGAAAATGGTCCGTGATTTTCAGCGCGTTATTGGTGATGAATCACGTGAGCAGCTAACAGACCTGCCTGATAAAGTGATTGCCTGTGTTGGTGGTGGGAGCAACGCTATGGGCATGTTTTATCCGTTTCTTCAGGATGATGTCACACTAATTGGAGTAGAAGCGGCCGGAAAGGGCATTCATACCGGTGAGCATGCGGCAACGCTATCAGAGGGGCGTCTTGGCGTAATTCACGGTTCAATCACCTACCTTCTTCAAAGTGACACTGGTCAAATTCAGGAGCCGCACTCCATATCAGCCGGACTTGATTACCCGGGAATAGGGCCAGAACATGCTTATCTTTCTGAAACCGGTCGGGTTACGTATACGGGCATTACAGACAAAGAAGCTCTTGATGCGCTAAAGGTTCTTTCTGAGGAAGAAGGAATTATCCCTGCAATTGAAAGTGCTCACGCGCTCTCTGAAGCAATGAAGCAAGCTCCTGAGATGTCAAGTGATGAAGTCATTCTTGTCTGTCTTTCAGGTAGAGGTGATAAAGATGTTCATACAATTATGGAACATCTTGGAGGTGACGTTGATGAATAAACGTTTTGAGAAGTTTGTAAATGGACGCAGTGATTTGTTTATACCGTTTATTGTAGCGGGTGATCCGACTGAAGAAGCAACGATCGAGCTAGCGCTCATGCTCCAGGAGGAAGGAGCTAATGCTCTAGAACTTGGCATTCCTTATTCTGATCCCCTGGCAGATGGCCCCGTTATTCAGCGGGCATCACTTCGAGCGCTTGAGCATGGGATGAGTCTTGAAAAAGCGATGAATCTGGTTCGAAAAATGCGTGATCGTGGGCTTGAAATTCCAGTTGTGATATTTACTTATTATAATCTTTTGTTACAATTAGGAGAAGAACGCTTCTTTGCTTTAGTGCACAAAAATGACATCGATGGTCTTTTAGTGCCTGATCTTCCTTTCGAGGAGAGTGAAGAATGGAGGAATAGCTGTAAAAGCAATGAAACTGCACTTATTTCTCTTGTTGCACCAACAACTTCCGATAAGCGGTTGAAAGCCATTGCGAGTGAATCATCAGGATTCCTTTACTGTGTTTCCTCTCTAGGTGTAACAGGAACGCGTAAGGATTTCCATTCGTCCGTTTTTGATTTTCTAGAACGCGTTAAAGGACATAGTGAAGTGCCGGTGGCTATTGGATTTGGTGTTTCAGCTCCAGATCAAGTTGAGAAATTAAAAAACTTCTGTGATGGCGTCATAGTTGGGAGTGCGATTATCCGTCAGGTGGAATCGCACATTGAGGCCCTATCAGAGGAAGCATCCCGGAAAGAGGCAGTAGATCAAATCCGTACGTATGTGCGCGATCTGGTTTCTCCTTATGGGAAAGCGAAAATTCACACGTGAGGTGCAGGCATGATTCCAAAACGACAAATGAAAGGTCTTATCCCTTATAAGCCAGGAAAACCTATTGAAGAAGTAAAAAAAGAACTTGGATTAAAAGAAGTTGTTAAACTGGCATCAAATGAAAATCCATACGGTTCATCTGAATTTGTTAAAGAAGCGATTCAAAAAGAACTATCCCAGCTACACATTTATCCAGATGGTTATGCAGCATCCCTTCGCACTGCGGTAGCAGAGCGTCTTCAGGTGGATGAAAACCAGCTTGTCTTTGGTAATGGATCTGATGAAGTAGTCCAAATGCTCTGCCGTACGTATCTTGAAAAAGGGACAAATACGGTAATGGCAACGCCAACTTTTCCACAATATCGTCATAATGCTGTGATAGAAGACGCAGAAGTGAGAGAAATTCCTCTTGTTGATGGTAAACATCAGCTTGATAAAATGGTAGCGGCGATTGATGAGAACACTCGGATCGTTTGGGTTTGTTCACCAAACAATCCGACAGGGGAGCACGTGCCTGAGAAAGAATTGCTCTCATTTATGCAGCAGGTGCCGGATCACGTTCTTATTGTAGTAGATGAAGCCTATAAGGAGTATGTAACAGCTAAAGATTTCCCGAACACACTAACGTCTCTATCTGATAATCAAAACCTTGTCGTTCTCCGTACGTTCTCAAAAGCATATGGAATTGCAGCACTTCGCGTTGGTTACGGTGTAGCAAACCCAGAAGTTGTAGCAGCCATTGAGCCGTCCCGTGAGCCATTTAACACCTCCCGTGTCGCACAGGCTGCAGCGATTGCCGCTCTTAATGATCAAAACTTTATTGAGATGTGTCGAATAGAAAATGAGAAGGGAAGAAATCAATACTATGATTTTTCCAGTCAGTATGGTTTAACCGTGTATCCTTCTCAGGGAAACTTTGTTCTTATTGACTTTGGTGTTCCTGCAGATGAAGTCTTTGATTATTTGTTAAGAAAAGGATATATAGTCAGATCCGGTTCAGCACTTGGCTTCCCAACTTCGTTACGAATTACGGTTGGTTCAGAAGAGCAAAACAAAGACATTATTGCCTGTCTGTCTCACTTTATGGACCAAAGAAAGGATCAATCATGAGAGTGGCGGTCATTGGACTTGGCTTGATTGGAGGGTCGATCGCGCTTGCTGTTAAGAAGGAGCATAAGGATGCGTTCATCACGGGGTTTGATGTGAATCCTAATCAACTACATCTCGCAAAAGCACTTAGAGTTGTTGATGAAACAGCTTCTTCTTTGGAAGAAGCTGTTCAATCAGCTGACTTTATCATTATTGCAGCCCCTGTCGTTCAGACCGAGCAGATAATCGAACAATTAAGTACTATTTCATTAAAGAAAGATGTCATTGTTTCTGATGTAGGGAGTACGAAAAACTCAATAGTGATACACGCCGGACGAATTCTTGATCCTTCCATTACATTTATTGGTGGACATCCGATGGCAGGTTCTCACAAAACGGGTGTTTCTGCTGCAAAGGCACACCTGTTTGAAAATGCATTTTATATTCTAACACCTGACAGCAATGTAGATGAACAGAAAATGAGCCGTCTCATGGACCTGTTAAGAGGTACTAATGCTACCTTTGTTGAATTAGACGCAGAAGAACACGATTATCTTGTTGGATTAATCAGCCATTTCCCACATATTCTATCTGCGAGCTTGGTTAACTATGTGAGTGAAAGTAACAACAACCAACCTTACAATGTAGCTCGTTTTGCTGCTGGAGGATTTCGCGATATTACCCGAATCGCTTCAGCAAGTCCGATTATGTGGCGCGACATTCTATTAAAAAATAAATCAGTTCTACTTCAATTGACAGAGGACATGAAGAAAGAACTAAGTCGAATTCAGAGATACATTGAACAGGAGGATGGGGATAAAATCTTCAACTATTTTGCTGAAGCAAAAGAATTTAGGGATGGATTGCCCGTTCGCTCAAAAGGTGCTATTCCAGCTTTTTATGATCTATTTCTTGACGTACAGGATCAGCCCGGGGTCATTGCATCCGTCACACAGAAACTCGCTGGAGAAGAAATCTCAATAACCAATATTCGCATTATTGAAACGCGGGAAGACATCATGGGCGTGTTACGACTTAGTTTTCGATCAGAACAGGACCGTGAACGCGCTAGAGTTGCTCTTGAGCATGACTTTGATACGTATGTAGATGACAAATAAGGAGTTCGTGAGTATGGAAACAATAACCAAAGCACAAAGTTTGCAGGGAAGCGTTATTATACCAGGGGACAAATCGATTTCTCATCGAGCCGTCATGTTTGGCGCGATTGCAAAAGGAACAACGAGAATTACGAACTTTCTTCCTGGTGCTGATTGTCTCAGTACAATTAGCTGTTTTAAGCAAATGGGAGTACATATTGAACAGGATGGTGCGTCAGTGGTTGTAAAAGGTAAGGGCATGGATGCTTTGCAGGAACCAACAGAACTTCTCAATGTTGGAAACTCAGGTACCACTTTTCGTCTCATGATGGGCCTACTTGCCGGAAGACCTTTTCATTCCGTCCTTGCCGGTGATGAATCAATTGCGAAACGCCCAATGAATCGTGTGTCAATTCCCTTACTTCAAATGGGCGCTACTATTGATGGAAGAAACAATGGAACATTTGCACCAATTTCGATTCGTGGCGGTAATCTCAACGGGATTTCCTATGATTCACCTGTAGCTAGTGCACAGGTGAAGTCTGCTATTTTACTTGCAGGTTTACAGGCCACAGGTAACACAACCGTGACGGAGACACATCGCTCACGGAATCATACAGAGAATATGTTCGAAAGTTTCGGAGTTAACGTAATCCGTGATGGGCTTTCTGTTAGCGTAACCGGTGGCCAGGAACTGAAAGCAACAAATGTGGAAGTACCTGGTGATATCTCATCCGCCGCTTTTTTCCTTGTCGCAGGTGCTATTGTTCCTGATAGTACAATCACTCTTTTAAATGTAGGAATAAATCACACACGCTCAGGTATTGTTGATGTTCTCGAGCAAATGGGTGCCGATCTAACTATTCAGAACAAGCGAATTGTTAATCAAGAAGAAGTAGCGGATCTCACCATTAAAACGAGTGAACTTACTGGTATTACGATTGAAGGAGAAATGATTCCACGATTGATTGACGAACTTCCTGTTATTGCTTTGCTTGCTACACAGGCTCAAGGTACGACAGTTATTAAAAATGCGGAAGAACTGAAGGTGAAAGAGACCAATCGCATTGATGCAGTTGTTCATGCTTTAAACAAGCTCGGCGCTTCGATCGAGGGAACAGGTGATGGTATGATCATTAAAGGTCATACGCCACTGCATGGTGGCGAAGTCTCGAGTCTAGGAGATCACCGAATCGGGATGATGCTTGCAGTAGCAGGTTGCATAACTGACGGTAAGGTTAATCTAAAATTACCTGAAGCAATCAGAGTTTCTTATCCAGATTTTTTTGATCATTTAAAACAGCTTAGAGCAGGTTCTTAAGAATCTGCTCTATTTTTATAGAAATTTTCGAAACAATCTGTTGATTTTACAGGATTCCCTGTTATACTAAGAATAGTAATGGTTTCTCTCCACTCCTATCCATATTTATTTTTTCCCTGTGTTTTGAAAGCGCTAACAAAGGCTTTCTGCACAGGGAATTTTTTTCATTGATATTTTTTATCATATCTTTAGAACTCAGTTTATAGCTTGTCATGATGAGGAGCAAATCATAAATTGGTTGTTGGAACGAAGATCGATACAAAATAACAGACGGGAGGCTTGAAAAGGGAATTCGATGCTCGATTCATATGATTATCACCTTTTATCATACACGGTCATTCTTCCATTTGACCTCATAAAGATATATCCAGGAAATGGGTGTTTAACCACGGGAGCGGATTTTGAATACAATCTGTTTCGTTCAGATTCAGGCAATCGAGTTGAAGAACAACAGATTCTTGATTATGATGAAAGGGAGTCGATCATTTAAGGACTTCGTGGAGAATTACTTAAGGTGAGTGATATCCTTATATTAAAGCCGGGATTCGGGAAACGTTTTGTCATTCCAAGAACAGCATTCACGAATCATCGAAATAAAATAACAAGTGTCAGAAGGAGTTTTGGAGCGTGGAGCGTCTTAAACAGGCTGTCTCGTTAATTGAGTCAGGAAATTTTGAAAAAGGATTATTTGAACTGAAAGAAGTTCGAAAAGAAGCGGATCATGAAGCGTTATATGATCTTTCCAATATTTATTATAATCTCGGATTAATTGAAGATTCACGGGATGTTGTAGAAGAATTATTAATCCACTATCCAAATGAGGGAGAGCTACTCGTTCAAGCAGCTGAATGTTATGTAGACCTCGAACAGGAGCAGGATGCCATCGCTGCACTAAATAAAATTGATGAAAGTGATGCAGCATACCCACCAGCGCTGCTTCTTCTTGCTGATTTGTATCAAACAGAAGGTTTGGAAGAAGTTGCTGAACAAAAGCTCCTTGAAGCCAAGCGCCTTTCACCTGATGAGCCCATCATTGACTTCGGTCTTGGTGAATTTTATTTGACACAGGGGCACCATCTAAAAGCTGTACCTTACTATGAAGCCGTATTGGGTACAAAAGGTGAGCTTGCGAATGAAAATATTGAACTCAGACTTGCTGAAGCATTGAGCGGTAGCGGACAGTTTGAGGATGCCCTTTCATTTTATGAGAAAGGACTTGAAAATGGACGCGAAATCAATGCTCTGTTTGGTTATGGATTTACTGCTTTGCAAATTGATGAATACCGAAAAGCCATCAATGCACTAAATGAATTAAAAGAACTAGATCCTCAGTACAGTACCCTCTATCCTTATCTTGCAAAAGCTTATGAGGAGGAAGGTGCAACGTCGGAAGCCATCCAGACCCTTGCGCAGGGAATTAAGGTTGATGAATTTAATGAAGAGCTATATTTACAGGCGAGCAGGTTAAGCTATAAAACACATGACAATAATAGCGGAGAGCAGTATTTACGTGAACTGTTAGCGATTAATCCAACTCACATCGAAGCTGCAAAAACGCTCGCTACTTATTTCCGTACAGAAGAGCGATTTGAAGATATTATTGATCTATTAGCAAATATTGAAGAGGGTGATCAGAGTGATCCGTTCCTTGATTGGTCTGCTGCCACAGCGTATGCTGAGTTAGAAAATTATAAAGAAGCTATAAAACGTTATGAAAACGCATATACTTATTTCAAAAACGATCCGATTTTTCTTGAAGAGTATGGTGCATTCTTGATTGAAGAAGGTCGTAGAGAAGAAGCGGTTGAGGCATTCAAACTTGCCCTTAAGATGGATCCGACACTCGTTCATCTTGAAGAAGAAGTGCTGCGCTTTGAAGAAGAAAGATTTAAAGAGGAATAACAGCGAGCTAGAAGGAAATTTATCTTCAATGACGAATTCTTAAATTAGGAAAATCTCAGGGAGGAATCGCTATGAGCAGCTCCGTTTCTGTCGTTGAAAAGAAGGACTTTCTTAAATGGTTTCTTAAGAATTATCAAGTTAAGAAGCGTGAATGTGTCTGGTTACTAAATTATTTAATCAGTGATGAAGTGTTGATGGGAAATGTCCACTTTGTTGAGAATGCTGAATTCTGTCCAAAAGCACTCGTCATTTCCACTCACTGTGTAGAAAATGCACCATTCCGTTTTTACAAGCATAATATTATTACTACAGATCCTGAGAAGTCCTTCCATGACATTCGCCTGAATCAGGACGAGCCTATTTATATTCAGCTCAATTTCAAAAGTAAGAATGTGTCACCACAATATGTTGCTGTATTAGAAGAAAATCCGTTTTTGCCAGAAAATATGGCAGCTGATAAGAAATATTCCTTCCTAGCTGAAATGGTTCTTGATGAATCATTTACACGGTATAAGCGTGATTCAATTTTACAGCAAATTGATGAAGCTCTTGATCGAAAAGATGAAGTAACCTTTCAGAGTTTGAGCAAGCAGCTTAATAATCTTTAACCCTTGAATTCATTTCAAGGGTTTTTTATATTAAGAACGGTAGTAGTTCAAAAAGTTAGATTGATTGAGGGGGACTCTGGTTGATTCGCATATTGACAGAAGCTGATAAAGAGATCGTATCAAGTATGGAAACCGGGATAGAAGATGATTATGTGATTCGTATTTTCTTAAAACTGGTGGAAGAAGATTGCGTCATCGGCTATTTTCAAGATCAGATGCTTGTAGGGATAGCGGGTGTAACCATTTTCGAAAGTGAAGCTGCTGTACTTGGTAGACTGCGTACGCACCGTAATTTTCAAGGGCAAGGTATAGCTACCATGCTCATGAACAGACTGAAGAATGACGCATTCTTAGAACCTGGTGTAACATGGACGGGATATGCAACAGAACGAAATAATGTACCCGGGAATCGGTTAGCTAAACATTTACAAATGGACCTTGAAGCAAGTCTTGTATCATCTCGCATAAGCCCCGGTGACGTGGTAGGATGGAATGAGGAGCTTTCTTTCCAGCATGAATCCTCGAGAGAAGAGAAGCGAAAGTGTTTAATTGAAAATGATCAGTGTCGTAAACTTAGCTTTTTTCCTTATTCGATTTACTATCCGCTTCCATATGCACCGCACTTAAGTCATACATATGTTGATAGTTTAGAGATGTATCGAAGTGATGCAGGAAGCTTTTTTCTGATGAAGGAAGAAAAAGGAGCCTCTTATCTCAACATAAAGGTTTGGGATGAACAAGTTCTTTATAGTAAGAGCATGTGGGAAATTGTAAATGAGCAGGCTGAACAGGAAGCAAGATTGATATGGGTCGACTTACCATCAAACCTCGCCAGATCGTTTGAAGCAAAATCACATCAAACGGTCTGGAATTTATACGGACAAACAAGGAGCTAAAGAAATGAAATGGACAGAAACAGATATCGCAGTTTATGAAAAAGAAAGAGAATACGTGGATACAGCTATTGTGCCACTTGTTCCGATATCCCTGACATCAAATATTAAAACGATAGTTTCAATGGGTGAATACATTACCATCATCTCAGGTGAATTAGAAAGACAACTTAAAGGTCGTTTGCTGCTCATCCCTGCGGTAACGTATCTTCAAACGGAAAGTATGGATGAACGTGTGGATCGTCTAAAACAGGTTGAAGCAGAGCTATTTAAAGGCGGTATGAAACACATTATTACATTAACGGCAGATATAGACTGGAAGCAGTCTGAAGGACAAGTGGAAAGCGCCCTGCTCTGGATGCCTGCGATCCCTCTTGAGCATATGGAGGGCCAATACAAAATGGAAACTATCTCTGCCCAGGTGAAGCAGGTGCTTCAATTTGTAACAAATACGTGGCAAAGTAATATAAATAGTTGATTTGAGGCATGCTATTGACCAATCCTAACATTGACAGAGCAAGAGTGACTACGCTATCATAGGAATGTCCTAGTTATATGTGTGAACTATTATGTCCGGCTGGACTGACTTCATAGGATAGGGGGGAAACCAATGGCGAAGAAAAACGAAGTAACAAGACGCCAATTTCTAAACTACAGCCTGACTGGTGTAGGCGGTTTTATGGCAGCAGGGATGCTGATGCCGATGGTCCGTTTTGCAATTGATCCATTGTTAAAAGAAAAAGCAGAACAAGAATTTGTGCCTGTTATGGACACAAGCGAGATTACGAATAAACCAGTTCGTAAAGAATTCAAAATTGACCAGGTAGATGGTTGGTATGAATCGGAAGTAACACAATCCGCCTGGGTTTACAAAGATGAAAAAGACGAAATTGTCGCACTTTCACCTGTTTGTAAACACTTAGGATGTACAGTTGACTGGGCTTCGAATGCAGCTTTTCCTAATCAGTTTTATTGCCCGTGTCACGGTGGCCGCTACACAAAAGATGGTGTGAATGTAAAAGGAACACCACCACTTGCGCCGCTTGATGTTTACAACAAGAAAGTTGAAGATGGAAAACTTTACCTCGGAAAACCTGAACCACGTTAGGGGGCGTAATCTATGTTAAATAAAATCTATGATTGGGTAGATGAACGCTTAGATATTACGCCAATGTGGCGCGATATTGCGGATCACGAAGTGCCAGAGCACGTTAACCCGGCTCATCACTTTTCAGCGTTTGTTTATTGTTTTGGCGGATTAACGTTTTTTATAACTGTTATCCAAATTTTGTCCGGCATGTTCCTTACCATGTACTATGTGCCAGACATTGTGAATGCCTGGGAATCCGTTTACTATCTTCAAAATGAAGTAGCTTTCGGACAAATTGTTAGAGGGATGCACCACTGGGGAGCCAGTCTCGTTATCGTTATGATGTTTCTACATACCCTTCGCGTGTTCTTTACCGGCTCTTACAAGAAACCTCGTGAATTAAACTGGGTTGTTGGTGTATTAATTTTCTTCGTTATGCTTGGGTTAGGGTTTACTGGATACCTCTTACCATGGGATATGAAAGCGCTATTCGCAACGAAAGTTGGTCTTGAAATCGCGGTTACGATTCCAGTTGTTGGTGAATGGGCCAAAACGCTACTTGCTGGTGGAGAAATTATCGGGGCACAAACACTTGCGCGATTCTTCGCAATTCACGTATTCTTCTTGCCAGCTGCACTCCTTGGATTGCTAGCTGCTCACTTTATTATGATTCGTAAACAGGGTATTTCTGGCCCGCTATAAGATTCGTTCTGAGAACTTATTCTCTTTAATGACAACATAATTTTTTCTACGAAGGAGGGGGACAGATGCATCGCGGAAAAGGAATGAAGTTTGTAGGCGACTCGCGTATCCCTGCGCAGAGAAAGCCTAACATTCCAAAAGATTATTCAGAGTACCCCGGCAAAACAGAAGCGTTTTGGCCGAACTTCTTATTAAAAGAATGGATGGTTGGAGCAGTTTTCCTTATCGGTTATCTAGCGTTAACGATTGCCCATCCATCTCCGCTTGAGCGTGTCGCGGATCCTACGGATGCAACGTATACACCACTTCCTGACTGGTACTTCCTGTTTTTATACCAGCTCTTGAAGTACAAATTTGCTGCCGGTGATTATACCCTTGTCGGAACTGTTGTAATGCCAGGTCTTGCATTTGGTGCACTTCTTCTGGCACCGTGGCTCGATCGCGGACCTGAAAGACGACCTGCGAAGCGCCCTGTTGCAACAGCGCTTATGCTTCTAGGTCTCATTTCAACCGTTTATCTTACCTGGGAATCTGTTGTAACGCATGACTGGGAAAAAGCTGCGAAGCAAGGTGAAATTGTTGAGGCAACAGTTGATAAGGAATCAGAAGGCTACGCAATTTACTCAGGTCAATCTTGTATTGGCTGTCACGGTGACAGCTTGCAGGGTGGTTCTGGACCTTCTCTTCTTGAAACCCAGCAAACAAAAGAGTCGATTATGGACATTGCTGTCAATGGAATTGGTGGAATGCCAGCTAATGCCTTCAAAGGTACTGATGAAGAACGTGAGAAGCTAGCTGAGTTTATTGTCAAAACTGCTGAAGCAAATAAGTAATGTGTTGAAAAGCTGACTGTTCAGGTCAGCTTTTTTTCACTTTCATAAAGGAGATACCGATGCTTATCCAATTTTTCTACTTACTCAGGTCAAGGCCCTTTCTATGGTTCTTGCTTCTTATTAATATTCTTGGTACGGTTTACGGCTATTACTGGTATGGCTGGCAATTAGAAGAAACGAAACCAATTTTTCTACTTTTCGTTCCAGATAGTCCCACTGCCAGTTTATTTTTCTGCTTTGTACTCGCTGCTTTTCTTCTCGGAAAGAATTGGCCATTAATGGAGTCCCTAGCTGCTGTAACGCTGTTTAAATACGGGATCTGGGCTGTTGTGATGAACATCATGGTAATGGTTGTTACGGGGCAGCTATCGCCCATTGCGCTTATGCTCATTTTCTCGCATTTAGGAATGGCAGTTGAAGGACTGTTATACGCTCCATTTTATAAAATCAAACCATGGCATCTCATCGCGGTTGCTGTATGGACAATACATAATGACGTGATCGATTATGTATTCGGTCAAATGCCACGATATTCTATCCTAAGTGAATATACATTGGGTATCGGTTATTTTACGTTCTGGTTATCGATCCTTTCTCTTGCTCTTGTCTATGTCTTATCCGTTCGCAGGGGACATTACAAACTATCTATTCAATGAGGTAGATGGTCTACTCTTGTCCAACCCTTCATACATTTAAGTAGAATGAAGGAGGGACAGGGATGGGTAGACGATTGCTCCTTTTGTTTTTGCTTTTAGCGCTTCCCGTAAACGTGTATGGAACTGAAACTGATGTGAAACAGGTCTGGAATGATATAGCAGCAGATGTACTTGAGTTTGGAAAACAGGAAAATTTCGAACAAGCTAAAACGATGCTTGAACAATTTTCGGACGTTTTTCCAGGTGATCAAGGTAATGAGCTGACATCGACAGAGCTACGAATAATTCTAAATGCACAAGAACGAGCATTACGCGCTGTCACATCTGTGGATAAAGCGGCTGATCAAAGAATTCAGGCACTAACTGAATTTCGACTTGCTGTAGATGCTCTTGTAGCTGAAAAGCAACCAATGTGGCGGCAAACAGATAGTAAATTACTTCCATTAATCAAAGAAATGGCTGCTGCAATCAAGCATGGTGATAGTGACGTATATGAAACAAGCAAACAGAGGTTTATTGGTACGTACAGCATCATTCGTCCTGCAATGGCGATCGATTTATCTACAGAAACTCAAGCGCGTCTCGATTCACACATCGCTTTTATTGAACAGTATGCTTCAAGTGATGATAAAAAGTTAGTCGGTCAGCTGGAAACAATGCATGACGATTTTGAAAAGGCCTATCATTCGACTAGAAATGAAGATGAAACATCACTGTTGTGGTTGATTTCGTCAATTGGTGGAATGATAACGGTAACGTTACTTTACGTGATATATCGTAAGTATCGTGGAGAAAAAGAAGAAAAGAAAAGAAAACAGGTTGAGTAATTTGGAGATCTTGTGAACCTGAAACTGTGTGATTGACTTTCTATATAAATTTGACTAAAATTGACGTTAAATAGCATAGTAGTAAGTAATTACACATGTGATGGAGGAATGGAAATGGCTGGTTTTTTAGTATACTTTGCCCTTCTATTAATTATCCCACTATGGGCCCAGGGCAGGGTAAAGAGCGCATATAAAAAATATTCAAAAGTCCCTAATTCATCCGGGATGAGTGGTGCTGAAGTGGCTCGTAAAATTCTTGATGAAAATGGTTTGTTTTCTGTTGGCGTAGAGGAAGTGCGGGGTCATCTTTCGGATCACTACGACCCACGATCAAAAACAGTTAGACTATCATCAGGGAATTATCACGGTCAGTCGGTAGCAGGTGCTGCGATTGCTTCTCACGAAGTTGGTCATGCGATCCAGGATGAACAAAATTATGCACCACTTCGATTTCGCCATACGCTGGTTCCTGTAGCGAATCTCGGTTCGAATTTTAGCTATTTCATTATTCTAGCTGGTATCTTGATGTCTTCAGCGAATTTCATTCTATTAGGCATTATTTTCATGAGTGCCGCCGTCTTGTTCCAACTCGTAACATTGCCTGTTGAATTTAATGCTTCAAGTCGTGCGATGGAACAGGTTGTATCAACCGGTGTAATCCGTAATGATGAGGAACGTGAAACGAAAAAGGTCTTAAATGCCGCAGCACTAACGTATGTTGCAGCAGCTGTTGTAGCTCTTCTAGAATTGCTTCGCTTTGTGTTTATTTTCATAGGTATGAATGAAGATTAATTAGAAAATCTCGCCACAGAGGGCGAGATTTTTTAATTCTTATTTAAGTGATTAATGTGAAATAATGATTTCTAATGTTCAATTGGGTTTTTATTCTCATCAAGTGTGAATCCTTCTCCTAGCACATCATGAACGTCATTCACAGCAACAAATGCATGTGGATCAACGTGACGAATAATGTTTTTAAGTCGAACAAGTTCATTTCGCGCAACGACGCAGTACAGGACTTCTTTTTGTACCCCTGAGAAGCTTCCCTTTCCATTTAAAACAGTTGCTCCTCTGTCCATTTGACTCATGATGTTATTGGCAATTTCTTTGTTGTTTTCTGAAATAATCATTGCGGCTTTCGCTGCATATGCGCCCTGCTGAATAAAATCAATCACTCTTGCAGCAACAAAAACTGCAAGAAGTGTGTACATGGCTTCTTTGTAATTTAAGTAAACGAGTGAAAGGGCAATCACGCAGAAATCAAATACAAACATCGTTTTTCCCATGCTCCATCCTAAGTATTTAGAACCAAGCCTAGCAATGATGTCCACGCCACCCGTTGTACCACCATAGCGAAAAATAATTCCAAGTCCTGCACCAACGAAAACACCAGCAAACAGTGCTGCTAGTGTTAAATCATTCTGCAGGGGTATTGAAAGCGCTGAATACTTTTGGAAAATCCATAAAAATAAAGACAAGGAAAGGGTTCCGATTAGGGTATAAATAAATGCTCGGCCTCCTAATATACGCCAACCAATAATAAATAATGGGATGTTAAGCACTAAATTTGAAAGTGCTGGATCAATCTGAAATAGAAAATAAAGTAAAAGCGTAATCCCAGTAAAACCACCTTCAGCAAGGTTATTTTCCATATTAAAATGAACAAGTCCAAAAGCAAATATTGCGGATCCAAGTAAAATAAAGAATACATTCTTTCCCCGTATGCCTTCCATATAGCACACTCCTTTCATGACAACCAACAGCTTTCATTATAATCAAATACACGGCACACAGCAATTTCATTCTGGTATACTCTCAGTAGGTCTGTGGCTACCTCAGTTAAATATTTGTCAAATGCCTATCTTTTAGCTAACATAAGTACAGATGCGAAAGGTGGACTTAGCACATGTCAAATAAAACAATAAAAGAAATGCAGAATGAGGTAGATCAATACATAAGTCAGTTTAAAGAAGGCTATTTCAGCCCGCTTGCCATGCTTGCTAGAATGACTGAAGAACTTGGTGAGCTTGCTCGTGAAGTGAATCATTATCATGGGGAAAAGCCAAAGAAACAGACTGAAAAAGAACGAACGATTGAAGAAGAGATGGGCGACTTATTATTTGTATTAACCTGTTTTGCAAATTCACTCGATATCGATCTTGATGAAGCATTTAGCCAAGTTATGACGAAATTTAACACACGAGATAGAGACCGCTGGACAAAGATTGAAGGGGAGAGTGAATGACAATGAATGACGTAAAAATCGTAATTGCAGGTCCTAGAGGGAATATGGGGAGAGAAGCTGTTAAGCTGGTTGATCGTACGGATCATTTCCAATTAACAGCAGTGCTTGACAGCAAAATTCTCGGACAAACAGTAGCGGAAATTGAGGGACTTCCATCCCTGGAGGCACCTGTTTATACTGATCTCGAAGCGTGCCTTGCTGAGGTGGAGTGTGACGTGCTAATTGATTTAACGACCCCTGAGTTTGGGAAAAAACATATGGAAATTGCTTTTGCACATGGCGTTCGCCCTGTTGTTGGGACAACAGGATTTTCGAATGAAGACGTAGAAGAGCTATCAAGAACAGCTGAACAAAAAGGACTTGGCGCGATTATTGCTCCAAATTTCGCAATTGGTGCCGTGCTTATGATGAAATTTTCTGCTATGGCAGCGAAGTATTTTCAAGATGTTGAAATTATTGAGCAGCACCATGATCGTAAGCTTGATGCTCCGTCAGGAACTGCTGTGAAGACGGCAAAAATGATTTCGGAAGTTCGCGAAGAAAAGCCACAGGGACATGAAGATGAACGTGAGGATTTAGAAGGTGCAAGGGGTGCTGATTATAACGGAATGAGAATTCATAGTGTTCGTTTGCCTGGTCTTGTTGCCCATCAAGAAGTTCTGTTTGGCGGGGAAGGCCAGACGCTTAAAATCCGTCATGATTCAATGAACAGGGCCTCATTTATGCCTGGAGTTAAGCTTGCAATTGAAACCGTCCTGAAAATCGATCAACTCGTTTATGGTCTTGAAAATATCATGGAGTAGGGGATGAGCTGATGAAAATCGCTTTAATTGCACACGATAAAAAAAAGGATGATCTAGTTCGTTTCACACTTGCGTACAAAATGATTTTAGATCCACATACGCTTTTCGCAACCGGAACTACAGGTAAGCGAATTATTGATGAAACGGGATTAGCCGTACATCGTTTTCAATCCGGACCACTCGGTGGAGATCAACAAATTGGAGCTATGATTGCCGAAAACGATATGGATGCAGTGATTTTCTTTCGAGATCCTCTCACAGCCCAGCCTCATGAGCCAGATATAACGGCATTAATAAGACTGTGTGATGTATATGATATTCCTCTTGCGACGAATATGGGTAGTGCAGAAATCCTTGTGCATGCTCTGGCAAGAGGTGAACTGGATTGGAGAGAGATAATTCATGGACGAAATAATACTTGATGTACTAGCTTTCGGTGCTCACGCTGATGATGTTGAAATTGGTATGGGTGGATCATTAAAGAAAATGGCTGAAGAAGGGAAGCAAACTGGAATTTGTGATTTAACAGAAGCGGAATTATCATCGAATGGAACGATCTTCATAAGACACCATGAAGCTCGTACGGCATCCGATCTGCTCTCCGTTACAACCCGCTTTAATCTGGGATTGCCTGACCGTGGACTGAAGATAACTGATGAAGCTGTTGCAGCGATCGTAAAAGTGATTCGAAGAACAAAGCCGTTAGCTGTTTTTGTTCCTTATAGTGAAGACCGACACCCTGATCACGGCCATGCAGCCAGACTTGTCGAAGAAGCCGTTTTCTCTGCAGGGATTCGAAAATTTCGCCCTGAATTAGGGGATGCTCACAAAGTAAGTCAGCTATATTACTATTTCATTAATGGATTCCATAAACCACAATTTACAATAAATATTTCAAAGCAAATAGAAGCAAAGAAGCAGGCGCTCGAAGCATATAGGAGTCAGTTTTCCTTAAGTAGCGGAAGTGTGGAAACACCTTTAACAAATGGTTATGTCGATAGGGTGATTTGTAGGGAATACTTATATGGAAAGGAATCAGGGGTTGAGTATGCGGAAGGCTTTATAGCAAAAAACCTGCTATGCATGGAAGAAATCCCTTTAGGAGAAAGACGATGACACTTAAAATTGGTATTACATGCTATCCAACTGTCGGAGGGTCTGGCGTTATTGCAACGGAACTTGGAAAAATGCTTGCAGAAAAGGGTCATGAGGTGCATTTCATCACAAGCAGCGTTCCTTTCCGACTTGATACGTTTCACCCAAACATTTATTTTCATGAAGTGGAGGTGAATCAATACGCCGTTTTTCGATACCCTCCTTATGACCTGACACTTGCAAGTAAAATGGCTGAAGTGATCCAGAGAGAGAAACTTGACTTACTTCACGTTCACTACGCTGTCCCACATGCCGTATGTGCATTTCTTGCGAAAGAAATGGTGAACGAAGATGTGAAAATCGTTACAACACTTCATGGAACAGATATCACTGTACTTGGTTATGATCCATCCCTCACACAATTAATACGATTTGGAATTGAAAAATCTGATTGTGTGACTGCAGTATCGAATAATCTCGTCGAACAGACCCATCGTTTACTTGAAACAGATAAACCAATTGATACGGTCTATAACTTTGTTGACGAGCGAGTTTATTATCCGAAAGAACAGGCTGATTTACGAAGGGGATATGGCATTACGGAAGAAGAGAAGGTCATTGTTCACATTTCGAATTTTAGAGCTGTGAAGCGTGTACCTGATGTGATTGAAGTATTTAATCGTATCCAAAAGAATATGCCTGCTAAACTCTTGCTGATCGGTGACGGCCCTGAGATTCAGGTTGCATGTCGTCTAGTCGATGACCTCGGATTAAGAAATAAGGTAAAATTCCTTGGTAAACAGGAGAATGTAGCCGAAATTTTGTCGATTTGTGATTTGAAGCTGTTATTATCTGAGAAAGAGAGCTTCGGTTTAGTAGCACTAGAAGCGATGGCATGCGGCGTGCCAGCTATTGGTACGAATATCGGTGGTATTCCGGAAGTGATTGAACATGGGATAAATGGTTTTATTGCTGAAATAGGCGATGTTGAGTCGATTGCATCATACGCCTACAGGCTCCTTTTAGATGAGGAGTTGCATCTAAAGATGACTGCTGCAGCGGTCGAAGCCGTTGAAACAAAGTTTGCTTCAAAGCGGATTCTCGAACAGTATGAAGCGCTTTATTACAAAACACTCCAGGGGGCACTTACTTGATCTTGTTTGAAGGAGAGGCTTACGAATCCTGTCAAGAGGTACTAAGAATTCTTACAAAAGCAGGGTTTGACGCGTACATTGTTGGAGGAGCAGTAAGAGATGCAATACTCGGACTGCCAGTAGCTGATTTCGATTTAGCATCGTCTGCGAAACCGGAAGAGGTGTTAACTCTTTTTGAAAAGGTGGTTCCAACTGGAATTGACCATGGCACCGTTACAGTCATCTATCAATACCAGTCGTTTGAAATCACGACCTTTCGATCAGAAATGTTGTATACGGATCACAGACATCCGTCAGAGGTTTCCTATGTTTCAACCATTGAAGATGATCTTTCAAGGAGAGATTTTACGATCAATAGCATGGCTCTCTCTGATACGGGGGACCTCATTGATCCTTATGGCGGGCAGGAAGACCTAAAGCATCGGCTAATCCGCACCGTAGGGGATCCTGGAGATCGGTTTCAGGAAGATGCACTCCGGATGGTAAGAGCGCTCAGGTTTCAAAGTGTACTTGATTTTACTCTTGAGTATGAGACGGCAGAAGCGCTTTCTACCCATGCTCAGCTTCTCAAATACATAGCTATTGAACGGCTTCAAACTGAGATGTCTAAACTGCTTGGAGGTAAAGCTGCAAAGAAAGCGTTTATACAGCTTTTTACAAGTGGAGTGGATAAGTATTTACCTGGATTGAGCGGAATGAAAGATTTTCTTCAAAAAAATGATCATTTAACCATGCTTCTTCAAACCGAAGAAGAAAGGTGGGCGTGGCTTACCAGAGGCCAATCGGATCCAGTATCTTTCTTGAAAGGATGGCGATTATCCAATCGATTGGTGAGAAAAGTCGAGCATCTCCTCCATCTTGTAAGTCAGGTTCAACAGGAAGGCTGGACGAAGCGCACACTCTATGACGCGTATCCAAATGAGAAATACTGTGAGCGATTACTAGCGGTAATTGAAGGGCGGAAACCTAATTACAAGCAAGTAGATCAGATGATTGCTTCGTTAGAAATAACGTCTTCTGATATGCTAGCCGTAACGGGAGGAGACCTGATCAACTGGACCGGGGTAAAGCCCGGTCCCTGGGTTGGAGAGGCACTCAGACAGATTGAACTGGCTGTATTATCTGAAGAGATAAAGAATGAGAAATCCAGCATCAAAAGGTGGCTTGAAAAGTGGCAGACTCAATAAGGCAGCGCCTGCTGCAAATGCTTGAAGAACATGGAGAAAATTATGTTTCTGGTCAAATGATAAGTGAAACGTTAAGTGTGTCTCGAACGGCTATCTGGAAACATGTATCAGAGCTTCGAAAAAATGGTTATGAAGTAGAGGCCGTTCAAAAGAAAGGGTATCGGATCGTATCGAGACCTGACATGCTGAGCAAGGAAGAAATCGGGCTGAGATTAACAACAGAATTCCTCGGGAAAACTGTTCATACGTACCCTTCTGTTGAATCGACTCAATACATTGCCCACGATCTAGCGCATCGTGGTACGCCTGACGGGACAATTATTGTTGCAGATGAACAAACGGCTGGAAAGGGACGTCTTGGACGATCGTGGCATTCACCGCGGGGAAGCGGGATATGGACGAGCATTATTCTTCGTCCAAAGCTCCCTCCACAGCGCGCACCTCAATTTACACTGATCGCGGCAGTTAGCGTTGTTCATGCTATTCGTAAGCAAACAGGGCTTGAAGCTGAAATTAAATGGCCGAATGATATTTTGATTGATGGAAAGAAAGTTGTAGGAATTTTAACAGAGCTTCAAGCGGAGTCGGATCAAATTAAGTCCATCATTATTGGAATGGGGATCAATGTAAATGCAGGGTCTGAAGATTTTCCTTCTGATCTAAATCAGGCAACTTCACTTAAGGTTGAATCCGGACAAAATGTGAATCGTTCCGCGCTTCTTGCGGCGATTTTAAATGAGTTCGAAACGCTTTATGAAGAATACCTTACTAACGGCTTTCGAATGATTAAACTGTTATGGGAAAGCTACGCCGTTAGTCTAGGAAGAAAAATTAAAGCAAGAACGCTTAACGGTGTAATCGAAGGGCTAGCGAAAGGAATTACAGATGAAGGTGTTCTGCTACTGGAAGATGTACAAGGCAGAATTCACCATATTTATTCAGCTGATATCGAAATTTGTTAATGGTATCCCACATTTGCCCATAATCTGCTATACTACATGTGTAAGGGCGGTATCCTGGGATGGAGCCGCACCATTTAGTTACATTCAAAATGAATAGTCTGCCTTGATCCATGATTGGACTGGGACAGAGGGATGATACCGATATGTAACCTCCTTTTGGAGTGTTGCGGCAAGTCTGTGTTTTACAGACTGATGAGGCAACCCCTGTCAGCCGTAACTCCAGTATAGGAGGTTTTTTGTTCGGTTTCATGCTCCTCTGAAAAAGGAGGGAACTGAAATGAAGACAACAAGTGAATTCAAGAAAATGAAAGAAAGTAACGAACCAATTGCTATGCTGACAGCGTATGATTATCCTTCTGCGAAGCTTGCGGAAGGAGCTTGCGTAGATCTTATCCTTGTAGGCGACTCCGTCGGTATGGTGGCGCTTGGGTATGACTCAACCGTACCAGTGACGATGGATGACATGGTGTTGCATACGAAGGCAGTAAAAAGAGGCGCTACCAATACGTTTGTTGTAACCGACATGCCTTTCTTGACATATCACTGCACAGTTGCTGAGACACTGGCTCATGCAGGCAGATTGATGCAGGAAGCTGGGGCACACGCCGTGAAGCTTGAGGGCGGTGCTGATGTGATTATACAAATTAATAAATTAACGAAAGCCGGTGTACCTGTGATGGGACATCTGGGACTTACTCCACAATCTGTAGGAGTTCTTGGTGGTTATAAAGTGCAGGCGAGAGAATCAGAAGCAGCTGCAGAGTTGTTAAATGAAGCAAGAGCGATTGAAGAGGCTGGAGCCTTTGCGCTTGTACTTGAATGTGTCCCGAAACAGCTAACAGAGATTGTTTCAAGAGAGATTTCAATCCCTGTGATTGGGATCGGTGCTGGAGTATGCGCTGATGGACAGGTCCTTGTTTATCATGACCTGATCGGTTATGGAGCAACGCATGTTCCGAAATTCGTAAAGAAATATGCTAGCATTAACGAATCAATTGATCGAGCGATACAATCCTATGTCTCTGAAGTAAAAGGTCGAAAATTCCCGGAAGAGCAGCATTCATTTAACATGAAAGAAGAGCAGCTTGCTGGCATGTACGGAGGTAGTCGCTGATGAGAATTATTACAACAATTAAAGAAATGCAACATGAAGCAAAAACGATGATAAGAGAGGGTAAGACAATCGGATTTGTCCCGACAATGGGATATCTACATGAAGGACATATGAGCTTAGTTCAGAAAGCCAGGGAGAAAAATGATTGCGTTATCATGAGTGTTTTTGTTAACCCGCTTCAATTTGGTCCGGACGAAGATTTTGATCGATACCCAAGAGATTTAAAAAGAGATGAACTGCTTGCAAGAAAGGCTGGAGTGGATGTTTTATTTTATCCCCATGTGGATGAAATGTATCCGAAAGAGCTAACAACCATGCTCACAGTCAACAAGCGAGTCGACACCCTTTGCGGTGAATCGAGGCCAGGTCATTTTGATGGAGTAGCGACAGTTGTTATGAAGTTATTCCAAATTGTCCTACCGGATAAAGCTTATTTCGGGATGAAGGATGCCCAACAGGTCGCCGTTATAAAAGGTCTTGTAGATGATTATAACCTCCCGGTTGAAATTATCCCATGTCCGATCATAAGGGAGGAAGATGGGCTGGCTAAAAGTTCTCGGAATGTGTATCTGACTCCATCTGAACGGGAAGAATCGACCCTCCTCTCGCAGAGTTTGAATGCGGCTAGAAAAGTGATCCGCGATGGCGAGCGCGATCCTGGATTAATAATAGAGCTTGTTCAATCATATCTTAAGCAAACGTCAGGAACGATCGATTACGTGGAAGTGCTCTCTTATCCTGAGCTTCAGCCAGTCAATCGAATTAATGAAGAGGTTATTATAGCCGTTGCGGTTCAGTTTTCTGCTGCAAGACTGATCGATAACACCATGGCACTGAGAAGTGAAAAAGCGATAGGAGTGTAACATATGTTTGTAACGATGATGAAGGGCAAAATCCATAGAGCGCGAGTAACAGAAGCGAATTTGAACTATGTAGGAAGTATTACTATAGATGAAGATATCATCGACACAGTAGGGATGTTACCGAATGAGAAAGTTCAAATTGTAAATAATAATAATGGAGCAAGGCTCGAAACCTATATTATCCCAGGAGAGCGAGGTTCCGGTGTCGTATGCTTAAATGGAGCAGCGGCGCGTCTCGTTCAGGAAGGTGATGTCATTATTATTGTTGCGTACGGTATGATGAGCGAAGAAGAAGCGAAACAATTCACTCCACGTGTGGCTATAATGAATGAACATAATGACATTATTGATGTGATTGGTGCTGAACCAGCTGCCACAATCCTATAGAACGAGATGCTCCGGACTCTGTCCGGGGCTTTTTTTCGCTTCAAGAGGACTGCCCATATTATAAAAGATTTTCCGTTCTAATAAAAAAATGATAAAGTTAGATGGTGAAACTTCGACTAAAGTGGAACTGATTTCCTTTTGTCGGGAATATGAACAGGGTTTAAGCAACTGAGGTGAAAACGAAATGAATCGTTATACAATAATAGATTTTGAAACAACCGGTAATTCTCCTAAAAATGGAGATAAAATTATTCAGATTGGCTTAGCCGTTGTCGAGGATGGTTCCATCGTTGAGCGCTATGCCTCGTTTGTGAATCCAGAGCAGCGATTACCACCATTTATTCAGCAGCTAACCGGTATTACAGATGATGATGTCAAGGATGCACCATTGTTTGAGGAAGTGGCACCAGAGCTCCTCAAACGCCTTGATGGCGCTTATTTTGTAGCGCATAATGTTAGATTTGATCTTAATTTCATGAATGCAGAGCTTGATGAAAGTGGATACGAGCCCTTTTCAGGACCAATAATCGATACGGTTGAACTAGCGAGAATTCTTCTTCCAACGGCTGAAGCGTACAAGCTGTCCTGGCTTGCTGATCACTTATCGATTACACACGAAAACCCCCACCAAGCAGATAGCGATGCGGAGGTAACGGCAGAACTACTTTTGTATTTGTTTGATAAATTGAATGACCTCCCAATCGTCACATTACATCAATTAGCAGAACTTGCGGCGAGGCTCTACAGTGACATCGAAGTTGTGTTGAATGAAATGATTGAGCAGAAACAACTTGTGATTGAACCTGAGGGCAACTTTGAAGTTTTTCGTGATATTGCCATGAAGCGGCAGGAGGAACTTAAGGAAATTGAACCGATGAAAGAGCCAATTTTATTTGAGGAAGCACAAAAGGACCTTGCAGACAGGATGGCCCAAATTATCCCGGGCTTTGAAGTAAGAAAAGGGCAGAGCGATATGATGAAGCAAGTCGCTCTCGCATTTGAACAAAACCAGCACGCCCTCATAGAAGCAGGGACGGGTATTGGTAAGTCTCTTGGTTATTTATTACCTGGAGTTGTACATGCAAAAAACACCGGCAAACCTGTTGTTGTAAGCACCCATACCATTCAATTACAAGAACAGTTGTTACAGCGCGATATTCCTTTTTTGCGTGATATACTTCCGTTTGAGTTTGGTGCAACGATTATTAAAGGAAGAAGCAACTATCTTGATTTAACGCGATTTGAGCAGCAGCTCTATCGAGTAGAAGATGATAATTATGATACCATTTTAACGAAAGCACAAATTCTAATCTGGCTTCTTGAAACAGATTACGGTGATGTGGAAGAGCTTAATCTCTCAAGCGGCGGAAAATTATTCTGGCAGCAGGTGAAAAGCGATGCAGCCGTCTCAGCAAATCATCGCTCTCCATGGTTCTCGAGAGATTTCTATCATCGCCGAAAACGATTTTCGATGAATGCCGATCTAATTATTAGCAATCACGCGCTCTTATTCAGTGACCTTATAAATGAACACCAACTTCTTCCTGCATATCAACAGGCTGTAATCGATGAAGCTCATCATTTAGAAGATATTGCAACAGAGTTTTTCGGCGTTAAAACGGATTACTTCGCCATCATCCAGGGATTTGTTCGTATGGGCTTAAAAGACGGAGATGGGTTATATGGAAAAATCGTCAGTATCTTGAAAGATCTTGAATCAGATGTTCAGGAATACAAGGTGGAAATCGACGCCTATGTGAAAACAATTCTTGGAGATCTTGATGAGCTGTTTCGGATGCTTCATAGGTACGTGCAGAAAAATATCAACCGTTCGAATGAAATTGGTCGCTTAAGCTACCGTCTTACAGAGGAAAGCGGTCCTGCGTGGGAGGCGATCCAGGAAGCTGCCCATCGCTTGGTCTTTTATTTAAAAGATCTTGATAAAGTACTTAAGAAACTAGAAAAAGAATTCGACTTAAAAGAAGATGAACTAACACGTGAGCAGCTCAATGCTGCTGCCGATTTTAAAGGCATTCATGCTTCCGTTCTTGAAGAACTCGCTAAAGTGGATTACCTCCTTCTACAGGAAAACAATAATGATGTGAAGTGGGTCGAAATTGATCCAAAAGGGGCATTAAATTCAGCGTTTCTTTTCAGTAGACCTGTTGAAGTGGGGACAGTTCTCTCATCAGAGTATTTCGGGAAAAAGAAAAGCATCCTTCTAACTTCCGCAACGTTAACCGTTCGAAATTCTTTTGATTATATGGTAAAGCGTCTTGGCCTTGAAGAATTTGGTCCAATAGTCGAACGTTATGAATCACCATTTGACTATAGCGAACAGGCAAGACTCATGATTCCAACAGATCTTCCGATGATTAAGGATGTGTCAGACGCTCAATTTGTCGAGCACATCACAGATGCCATTTTACAAATTGCCCGTGTGACAAGAGGTCGTATGCTCGTTCTGTTTACGTCATATGACATGCTAAGAAAAGCGCATCATCGGATGAAGGAATTAATTGAGCATGATGAGTTGACGCTTATTAGTCAGGGTGTTGATAGTGGAAGTAGGGTCAGGCTAACAAAGAATTTTAAAGAAAGCGATGAGGCGATTCTATTTGGAACAAGCAGTTTCTGGGAAGGTGTCGATATTCCGGGTGAAGATCTTAGCTGCCTGATCATTGTTCGCTTGCCATTTTCACCGCCAGATAACCCTGTTTTCCAGGCAAGATCTGAACAACTCAAAGAGTCCGGGGGAAATCCATTTATGGAACTGTCTTTACCGGAAGCGATTATCCGATTTAAACAGGGGTTTGGACGACTTGTTCGGTCACAGCGTGATCGTGGCGCCGTATTTGTTTTTGATAGGCGTATCATTTCTACAAGATACGGTCGTTCTTTTGTAAAGTCTTTGCCTGAAGTTCCCCTTCTTAAAGGGAGCATTGAAGAATTAGTGAATGAGCTTGATCTCTGGTTATAAAGTTCTTCTTCATCACAAACTAACGCCATAGGAGGTATTGTGATGAAGATTATTGTTACCTTTTGCAGCTGGGTGCTGCTATTTTGTTTGATAGGACCCATTGCTGAAGCCTCTATTCAGTCGGTTGATTTGCATTTAGGGAATAATGAAGTAGCCATTACATTTCTCGATTTGTCAGTGGGGGAAGCCATTTTACTACAAAAGTCAGATGGTACGGCTGTATTAATCAATACGGGCAGTGCCGCATCTGAGCAGGAACTGATCGATCGCCTTCAGATGTTTCAGGTTAAAGAAATTAGCAGGGTTTGGCTTACGAACGCAGATGAAGCCTATGCCGGGAATTTTGAATCATTATTACGCTACTTTTCGATTGGTGAAGTGATGCTGTCTCAAAGTTTGCAACAAGCTCTTCTTCCAGAAATCCCATCTCACGTCAGGAAGAATACGCTGAAAGAAGAGCAGAAAATCACCTTAATGGAAGATGTAGAGGCAGAAATAGTGAACATATCTAAAGCAGGATCAGTGACTTTTATGCTATCCTTAGGTAGTCAGGATATCTTAATGATGGGCGATACAGATGAAGAGCTTGAGAAAACGATCAGCTCTTCCGGTAGAACGGTTGAGGTATTAAAGGTTGCGAATTTCGGAGGTGGCAATGGCACATCGACCGAGTTTTTGAGCGCGATTGATCCTCAGATGGCCGTTATATTTCGCCATAAGAATATTGATATCAGTGAATCTGTATTGGAGCGACTGAGCGAAAGCTGGACGGATGTGTACTACCCATACCGCATTGGGAGCGTTACGCTTCGTATGCAGGATGATCGTTATGATGTTATTACGCTTCCGACAAAAGAAGAAAGGTTACGCTGATCATGAATAATTGTTGCAAAATAAGCTAACTTATTGAAAAATAGTGGTAGTAAAACTGGTGCTTCTTTACGAGCGCCAGACTTTTCATGAAAGAAAAGGTGAAACCAAAAAGCCTGCGCAGTACGCAGGCAATGTTGGAAGTGGAGCATTTTCTTTTGCACCGCTTTTAGCGGTACTGATAGTTTGGCTTAAGCTCACGTAAACTATAAGTAGCAAATATTTGTGAACGTGGTAATAACACACTAAATAGGGAGTTGACAGAAATGGAATCTAATATCGAAGTATTGTCGACCGTTAAAGTAAGCAAGTCGCTCGATATTTACAAAATCGTGGATTCATTAAATCGGACACTGAAAGAGAAAGATTTAATGTTTGGACTTGCACTTGATGAAGAAGACCAGGAACAAATGATCTTTACAATTTATCGTACATAATAGGGTGAGTATATGCGAGTTATAGGGATAATTGCAGGCGTAATCATCGCTCTGTTTATCTGGCTTGGGTTTTCTTTTTATCAATCCATAATGGACCTACCCGATCAGTTGGAAGATAAAGCTACGGCCAGGGCACAATCAGAGTCTGCTATTACGAACATTGACGAAGTAATTCAATATCATGGTACGAATGATGCCTATGTCGTCCTCAGGGGTAATAATAGCTCTAACGAAGAATTATATGTTTTCGTACCAGAGGATGATGAGCCCCTCGTTACTAAAAAAACGAGTGAAGGAGTTTCTTCTGACACAATTAAAGAAAAGCTTACTGACCGATTTTCTCCGGAGAAAATCATCGCAATTAAACCGGGTATTGAAGTGAATAATGAAAAGCAACAGGTACTTGTCTGGGAAGCTACGTTTATTGATAAAAATGATCGCTATACATTCGCTTATTATTACTTCAGCAACGGTGAATACTGGCGCTCAAGAACGATCAGACAGAGTTAATTTTATACGGAGAGGAAGAGAGAAATGAACTTATCCAAGCGCGTAGCAGCACTAACACCGTCAGCTACACTTGAAATTACAGCAAAGGCAAAAGCATTGAAAGCAGAAGGCCATGACGTTATTGCTTTAGGAGCAGGAGAGCCTGATTTTAATACACCTACCCATATCTTGCAGGCAGCTGAGAAAGCAATGAATGAGGGATTAACGAAATACACGCCGTCAGGAGGAATTCTTCCACTGAAGGAAAGCATCATCAAAAAGTTTGAAAATGATCAAAACTTATCTTACAAAGCAGAAGAAATCATCGTATGTACAGGTGCGAAACATGCTCTTTACACACTGTTTCAGGTGATTTTGGATGAAGGTGATGAAGTGATCATCCCAACTCCTTACTGGGTAAGTTACCCCGAGCAAGTAAAGCTTGCAGGAGGTCAACCGGTGTACGTGGAAGGTAAAGAAGATAAATCGTTTAAAGTAACGGTTGACCAGCTAAATGAAGCGGTCTCTTCTAAAACAAAAGCCGTGATCATTAACTCACCTTCAAATCCCACCGGTTCAATTTACACACCTGAAGAATTACGGGAGATTGGTGACTTCTGCTTGAAGCACGATATCCTGATTGTTTCAGATGAAATCTATGAAAAACTTGTTTATGGCGGAGCCGAGCACACGTCAATTGCACAGCTTTCCAATGAGTTGAAAGAACAAACGATTATCATTAATGGTGTATCGAAGTCTCATTCAATGACGGGATGGAGAATTGGATATGCAGCTGGAAATAAACAAATCGTTAAAGCCATGACGAACCTTGCCAGCCATTCCACTTCAAATCCAACATCCATAGCACAGTATGCTGCACTTGCAGCCTATGAAGGCACTCAGGCACCTGTACTTGAGATGAAAGAAGCGTTTGAAGAAAGGTTGAATACAGTGTACGATCGTTTGAACAGCATCCCTGGATTCAACTGTGTGAAACCTCAGGGCGCATTCTACCTATTCCCAAATGCAAAAGAAGCGGCTCGGAAAACAGGATTCGCCTCTGTAGACGATTTCGTCAAAGGCCTGCTAGAAGAGGAAAAAGTTGCGCTTGTTCCTGGTTCAGGATTTGGAGCCCCGGAAAATGTTCGACTTTCATATGCAACGTCATTGGATGTCATATTAGAAGCGATTAACAGAATTGACCGTTTCATAAAAGCAAAGCAGGTCTAAGCAAGTTGTTCAATCCAGTCAGAATAGGTATAATATGTACTGGATTGAAGTGAAAACCAAATATCATATTAAGCGATGATGCGACGCCTGTTCATATGTATCAGGCGTGATCGCTTTTCTTAATTAGTTGGAGGGAAATGAGCAGTGAAAACGACGATTTCGAATGTTGACAAGCAAGTTGAACAGTCTGTAACGATCGGAGCATGGCTACATAATAAGCGTTCTAGTGGTAAAATCCAGTTTCTACAACTTCGAGACGGAACTGGATTTATCCAGGGCGTTATGGTGAAAAAAGAAGTTTCTGAAGAGGCATGGGAAGCTGCGAAGAATTTAACACAGGAGTCTTCCGTCTGGGTAACAGGAATAGTAAGAGAAGATGACCGTTCACAATCCGGTTATGAATTAACGGTAACGAATGTGGAATTAATTCATGAAGCCGTTGACTATCCAATTACACCAAAAGAGCACGGAACAGAGTTCTTAATGGACAATCGTCATCTCTGGATCCGTTCAAGACGTCAGAATGCCATCCTCCGAATCCGAAATGAAATCATTCGCGCAACTTATCAGTTTTTCAACGAAAACGATTTTGTTAAAATTGATCCACCAATTCTGACAGGTAGTTCTGCAGAAGGTACAACGGATTTATTCCACACAAAATACTTTGAAGAAGACGCTTATCTTTCTCAAAGTGGTCAACTTTATATGGAAGCAGCAGCAATGGCGTTCGGCCGCGTTTTCTCGTTTGGACCAACGTTTAGAGCGGAAAAGTCTAAAACACGCCGTCATTTAATTGAATTCTGGATGATTGAGCCTGAAATGGCCTTTATGAATCATGAAGAAAGTCTTGAAGTGCAGGAACAGTATGTGAGTTTCCTTGTTCAGTCTGTATTAGAAAACTGTCAAATTGAACTTAAAACACTTGATCGTGACCTTTCAAAACTTGAAGCAATAAAAGCTCCGTTCCCACGCATTTCTTACGATGATGCGATTACTCTCCTTAAGGATAAAGGATTTACTGATATTGAATGGGGTGAGGATTTTGGTGCCCCTCATGAAACTGCGATCGCAGAAAGCTTTGAAAAGCCAGTCTTCATTACGAACTATCCAAAAGACATTAAAGCTTTCTATATGAAACCCGATCCTGAGCGAGAAGATGTTGTCCTTTGTGCCGATTTGATTGCACCGGAAGGCTATGGAGAAATCATCGGAGGAAGCCAGCGTATCGATAATTTAGCTCTTCTTGAGCAACGATACAAGGAGCACGGACTGACAGACGATGCATATAAGTGGTACCTGGAGCTGCGTCGCTATGGTTCAGTACCGCATTCTGGATTTGGTCTCGGACTAGAAAGAACTGTTGCATGGCTCTCTGGAGTAGAACACGTCCGTGAAACGATTCCGTTCCCAAGACTTTTAAATCGACTATATCCGTGATAAACTAATAAAGGCGCTTCTTTCCCTGTGAAAGAGGCGTCTTTATCTGAAAAAGTTGCCGTATTTTTAAATGATTTACACTTAAATAGTGTTCTTTAAAAGGTAGTGGATATGAAAATGTGTGGACGTTTATCTTAACTAGCCAGATTATTCTACTCCCATCACAAAATGCCGGCATGCTATAATGAAAGGTAGAGGTGGATGGGATGAAGAAAGAACAAATGATGCAATTTTTGAATGAGGGTCATGTTTCTGTACCGAGACTACTGTTAAATTATTATGCTAGCGTCGGTTTGCAGGAAGAAGACACCTTCTTTTTAATCAGGTTACACAGTTTCATTGATCAAGGAAATTCATTTCCTACACCAGAAGAGCTTGCTTCGGCAATGACGTATTCTCCACAAGTTTGTTTAGACAAGATACAGCAGCTTATGCAAAAAGGTGTTCTTACCATTGAAGAGCACCGTAATGAAGCAAAGAGCTACTATTCGGAAGCTTATTCATTACTTCCGCTATGGGAGCGCATCTTTAAAGCAATTGAGCAGGAAGCAGCCGAAAAGTCAGCAGCGAAAAACGTTGAAAATGAAGAAAGTCTTTACACGTTGTTTGAACGAGAATTTTCTAGGCCACTATCTCCAATTGAATGTGAGACGCTTGCCATGTGGATTGATGGTGATAACCATGACGCAGAGTTAATTAAAGCATCGTTAAAAGAAGCCGTTCTTGCCGGGAAGTTAAACTTTCGATATATCGATCGGATCCTTTTTGAATGGAAACGTAATGGCATTAAAACAGTTGACCAGGCGAGAGCTTACGGTGAGAAATTTAGAAAACATCAGTATGATAAAAAAGCACCAGTAGAGAAACAGGAAACGGGGCAGAGTGCTCCGATTTATAATTGGCTTGGTCGATAGAGAGAAGCGGGAGTGAACCTTCCGCTTTTTTATTTAGAAAGGAATGGAGAGAGTGTTAACAAAAGCCCAAATACGAACAGTTCTTGACAAAATGGGTGAGATGTTTCCTGAAGCCCATTGTGAATTGAACCACTCGACGCCATTTGAGTTGGCGATTGCTGTTGTCTTGTCTGCACAGTGTACAGATGCCCTTGTAAACAAAGTGACACCCGTGCTGTTTGAGAAATACAAAAGCCCTGAAGATTTTATTGAGGTACCAATTGAAGAGTTAGAAAATGATATAAGACGAATTGGTTTGTTCAGAAATAAAGCGAAGAATATCAAGAAACTTGCACGTACGGTTGTAGAGCAATATGAAGGCGCACTACCCGAAACGAGAGAGGAACTGATGGAGCTTTCAGGTGTAGGCCGCAAAACGGCTAATGTGATCGCATCAGTAGCGTTCAACGTGCCAGCGATTGCAGTTGACACACATGTAGAACGAGTAAGTAAGCGACTTGGTATTTGCAGGTGGAAGGATTCTGTTCTTGAAGTAGAGAGAACGTTAATGAGAAAAATTCCGGAAGAGGAGTGGTCTGATTCTCACCACCGTTTTATTTTCTTTGGAAGGTACCACTGTAAAGCACAGTCGCCTCAATGTGAGATATGCCCTTTGCTTGAACTCTGTCGTGAAGGACAAAAACGAATGAAGCAACGAATTCGTAATGAACGGTAGAAGTATTCCATTAGAGCTTAAGCATCCACTATTTTTCATCGAAAATGATTGGACGTTTGAGCTGAAAGAAAAGGAAGAACGTTTGCCGTTCTATTACGAAATGCAAGCTAATTGTGAAGAATTGGACATTGCCCCGTGGGATGACCCAGCGGAGTTTATGATGAACTATTTTAATGGCTGGGAGAAAGTTGATGATGCGCTTGCTGAGCTTTTTGCGAGTCGAAGAAAGAGTAAAGCTAAGATTGAAATGATCTTCCAAATTGGGTATTTCCTTGAAGCGCTTTTCTGGATGAACGATAAACGAGCATGCCCCGGCGTATGGGAAGAGAGGTATGATGATCTACCCATTACACCGGTAAATGGAAAAGAGCGCATAAAATACTTGTTAGATAAACCTGATCATTATATTGCGTTTATTCAGCTGCGGAAGCTGATTGAGGAAATGCATAAAAAATGGGAAGTAAGTAAGATAACACGATAGCAGTTAAAAAGCGCATCAGTCTTAATCTGATGCGCTTTTTAATGCTAAGATGAGAGAAGAAGTAGTGAAAAAAACAAGCACAGGAGCCACGTGTAAAAAACGTGGCTCCTGTGCTTGTTTCATTTTACATTATTGTTCAGGTTTGGTTGTTGCAGGTGGTAAATTAGGTTGGGTAGTTGTGTCTTCCTCAGAGTTCCCGGTGCCGCCAGTATCTTCACCAGAATTTCCACCGTTGTTACCGGTATTCGCATCGCCGTTCCCAGTGTTATTGCCGTTACCCTGGCCATTCTCCTGGCCGGTGCCGGTTTCACCAGAATTTCCACCCTGATCGTCAGCAGGTGGTTGTTCTTCACCTTCACCATTTCCTGTCCCGTTCTCGCCGCCCTGATTATTTCCTTCTTCAGGAGGCGTTGTGCCTTCTTCATCGCCTTCTGAAGGCTGTTCAGGTTCCTCTGGGTCTACGGGTTCTTCAGGCTCTACAGGTTCTTCAGGTTTCTGTTCTTCTTCAGCTGGAACTTTAACAGAAGTTTCAGCTGGCTTAGTTGAAACACCTGCCTCGGTTACAGCCGTTACTCTAAAGTTATACTCGCTTCCTTTTTCGGCATTTTCAATTGATAAGCTAGTTTCCCCAGTCTCAGTAACGCTCTGGTAACCTCCACCGTTAATACTCATTTCAACTTTATAGGTAAACTTTTTATCTTCACCTGGTTGCCATGAAAGGCCAATGCTATTAGAATCCGCCTTATATGTGGCAGACAAACCTTTCACACCATCAGGCTGTTTATACTTATCAGATGTTTTTCCTGGAGTATTTCCTTTTACGAATAGTTCGTAAACGATTTGATCTTTAGGTGTGTAATCACTTGGGAGTAGCCCAGTGCTTTTCTCTACGCCTACTTCAACAACTGAATCTGGTTTCTTAAAGTCAGACGTATTAACACCTTCAGACACTTTGCTCATAATTTCTTTGAAGAGAAGTTTGGACGTATCATCTTCTCCTTTGCTTGAATCAAGGTAATGATTGTTAGGCTCATTAAATCCTGTCCAGACAGCCATTGAGTATTCCGTTGTATACCCTGCGAACCAGGCATCTTTTACAATTCCTGAAGTTGGGAACCCTTGACTTTGAATAGTATCTGCATCATGGTTCGTAGTTCCTGTTTTACCCGCAACAGGGAGACCAGAAATTTTGGCGTCTGTTCCGGTGCCACTTTCGACAACGGTTTTAAGCATATCGCTGATCATATACGCAGTGTAATCATTCATCGCTTTAACAGGTTCTGGTTCCAGATTTATTTCGCTTCCATCAGGGAAAACCACTTTTCGGACGGTATGAGGTTCATTGTACGTACCTCCGTTCCCGAATGCTGCATAAGCTCCAGTCATTTGCAGGGGAGTGGTTTGGAACGTTCCAATCGCGGCAGTTGGAACCATATCCTTATCTTCAAGACCCATACCAAGCTTATTAGCGAATTCCTTAGCTGGTTTTTCGCCAACTTCGAGGAACGTGTTAACAGCAGGGACGTTGTAAGACATTTCAATGGCGCGTCTCATGGAAACCTGCCCACGATAGTTTCGATCCCAGTTGCGGATGTTAGCACCGTTAATTTCAAGTGGTTCGTCCTTAATAGATCTACCTGTAGACCATTGCATGTTCTCTATTGCTGGTCCGTAAGCGATAATAGGCTTTGCTGTTGAGCCCGGCTGACTTGTACCGGTTGTCGCATACGTAATGATGCTCTCATCTTTACGCGTCTCACCAATCGCGCGAATGGATCCTGTCTTCGTATCCATCAGGACAAGCCCTGATCGGATGTTTTCATTCGAATAAGGATAGTTGGCTATTACTTCAGTTGTAATATCCTGAGCGCGTGTGTCAAGCGTTGTGTAAATTTGTAAACCACCAGAATAGATGTCTTTTTCTGTGATGTCTTCATGATCGCGTAATTCTTTCACAACCTGATCCATAAACACTTTATAATTATCGCTTTCTTTATCTTCACTTAACTTAACAATCATGTCGCCAACTTTTTCAGCCTGGTATTTATCAGCTTCTTCAGCTGTAATAACACCCTGTTTTTCCATTAAGCTTAACACCGTGTTTCTACGGTTTTCGGCTTCTTCAGGATACTCATAAGGGTTGTAATAAGTTGGACGCTGTGGGAGTCCGGCAAGTAGTGCAGCCTCACCTGGTGTTAAATCTTCCTCGGTAATATCTTTCCCAAAATAAGTTTCAGCGGCATCCACTATACCCCAGGAGCCATTGCCGAAATAAATTTTGTTCAAATACATTTCGAGAATTTGATCTTTTGTATATTCCTGCTCGAGCTTTATAGAAAGATAGGCTTCCTGAACCTTTCGTTCTAATGACTTTTCAGATGTTAAAAGGGAGTTCTTAATAACCTGCTGTGTAATTGTACTTGCGCCTTCAGCGCCAAATCCTTCAGTTACGTTAGCAAGTACAGCACCACCAATACGGCGGGGATCGATACCAAAATGGTCATAGAAGCGTGTGTCCTCAACAGAAACGAACGCATTTTTCACAATGTCTGGTATTTCATCGATTTTTGCTGTTTCCCTCGCATCTGTCCCTTCGATGGTTTGAACTTCTTCGTCCTTCCGATCAAGAATGACGGATGACTGAGGAGTCGTAAGCTTTTCAGGATCGAGCTCAGGTGCATTGTTAATGTAAGCTATTGCTGTAATACCACCTGCAACAATGCCAACTAAGAATAAAATAACAAGAGTAAGAAAAGTTTTCTTAATGATGCCCTTCTTGCCTCGTTTCTTGGACGAGGGCTTTTTCTTGTTGTTAATTTTACGTCGTTCTTGACGTGATTGATATTCATTCATGAATATTCCTGCCTTTCAAGCCTGTACTATTAATAGGATTCGAAACAATCGATTGTTTTATGAATAATAACTAGTTCTTCAATGACTGAAGTACATTTTATCAATAATTTTCATATAGTCAATGCGCGGTTGAAAAGAATATGGAATGCGAACACCCTGTTTTTCGATGTCTTCTTTTTTAATTGATTTTCTTCCACCATCATTCATTGTTTGCCAATACAAAAAAAGGTGTGAAGAATCAATAAAGTACACTTCATCAGAAATGGAAAAGCGTAGTAGCACGAAGCAAATGCCATTCTGCTTATGAACCTGTTTCATATGTGTGATCTGATGTTCGTGAAAATTACTTAAGGGAAAAGATGTTTTGTTCCGCGTTTCCTTTGCTTCAAAATCGATGTATCTGCCTTTATAAACACCGTTGTAATCTGTCGTGGAAGCCTGTTTGAAATACGCTTCTTTGATCACCGCAGCACTTCGTTTTGGATAATCGACGTTTACAATTTGGACCGGAGTTGGCTTTTTGTGAATAACAGCTTTGCCAGTTGAGAGATAATACGTATTACTCTGGTTAATATCTTCTTCTAACGTCATACCTCGATTGCTGTATGATTTTTGTTTCTGACTTTCAAGCTGATTCTGTGCCGAAGGAATGTACGGCTTTCCATTCGGATATCGAATCGGCAAATTAATCATCCTTTCTATATAAAAGGTGCACTGAATCTATTCTACTTTAATTATAACGAGTTGTACGACAAAAATGTTTCAAGCAGGTGAAAAATCCCATGCAGAATGAAAAGGATCGCAAATTAATCACCGAATACATATCAACCGTTACAGGAAGATGGAACAAGGATAATATTTCACGTACCGTATTTTATTATAATTATTTCAATGCCCATCCTGAAATAAAGTGGGCGTTTCTAGCCTCAATGGTGTCAAGAAATGCTGGTTGGAGTATGACCGATTTAAAAGGAGAGTGGTTTCCACGAATATTAGATGAAGGACAAATAAGTGCTCTGTTTTTGGCATATGAGCGTGCAAACTGGACAATCTTCCAGGATGCTACTCCTCAACTGCTTTTATATGCCCTGAGCAAAAAAAGAAATCAGTCATTTCTACTCTACGGCCGAGCATTTGGGGTATCAGAATTCATGATGGACGAGTGGGCGAATTTTTTTCAAACTGAGGATGAAAAACGGCTGTTGACCGCACTTATTATAAATGAGCAGCATGTTATTGAGAAACCTGTACTTCATCATCATTTCTATTCAAAAAAAGTGTTTCATTCATTTTTGTTTACTGTCCAGGATTGGTTTCATTTTAGTACCGTTTTGTTTCCTACGGTAGAAGGGAGGCTGTATGGGATTTCTGTAAGTGGATTTAATCACACAGCTAATCGGGTCGAGCTTGGAAAGAAACTTGCCAGACTATTATTCCATGACGAATATTTCCATCGATTTTATCAATTTTCAGCTTCTACACCGCCAACAGGATCAAGGTACGATTATGAACGATACCTGGGGAAAAAGAGAGAAGGTTCGTTATTAAGAATGGTTTATCCGATTATTCAGCATAACCAGGTGAAGAAAACCGATTGGTTTAAAGGACAGCTTTATCTTAAGAAAATGCTTATAAATGATGTATCGTTACCAGATACCATCGAGTTGACTCAATGGTATGAGAGGAAAAGAAGCCAGATTAGAGCGGGGATTGAGATCGAGAACCTCTTTAACCAAAAACGCAGGGGTTAACCCTGCGTTTACGTTGATGGACGATCAGGACCTTCAAGTTTCTTGTTGCCAAAGCCAGCCTTTGTTTCTTCGTTAGGCATCTGTGGTTTTCGTGCTGCTTTATTACCTCTTTTTTTACTCATCGCTTAACACCTCCTGTCGTTAGTGTGAGCAGATGTTACAAAATCATTCTCTCTGAATGTCGAAACCGTCTTCCTTTAGCAGTAAACCACTACCTTTGCCGAAACCGTTCTAGTTTTGTCAGAGAGGAAGGCAACTCCAAGTTAAGAGCGAATATAAGCTCATACAAAGATCAGGCGAAGGCCTGTGAATGACAGAAGGGATGGGATTGCATGTTATTAAAAACGAAACAGGTTTCAGATGAGCTTGGTGTAAACCCTACTACTGTTCAGCGCTGGGTCAAGCATTTTAATTTATCATGTGAGAAAAATGAACTCGGCCACTTTCTATTTACGAGTGAAACGTTGGACCAACTTAAAAACATTCAAAATGAATTGAGAAGGGGTCAATCAATGGAGAAGATTAAAGCTGGGTTTGGAGAAAAACCTAGGAATTCCAAAAAATCTTCCCCAGAAAAAATGGTTTCTCAAGAAAAATTTGAACAAAGACTTGATCGCTTTACGTTACGATTGGATCAGCTTGAGAGACAGTTAGAAGAAAAAGCGAACGAAGTTATTACGGTTCAAGTGCTACAGCACCGGTCAGAGCTTGATGAACTAGTTCAAAAAGTAACGGCCTTAGAGGAAAAATTACTTGAGCTAGAGGATCACACTTCCATTCAAGAGGCGGTAGGTCAGTCGGGCAAAGGAAAACGCCCCTGGATCATGAGTTTATTCAGTTTCTGATAATTGGTTTATGGTTCTAACTGACCTTATGTCCAAACCCGGATATAAGGTTTTTTTGTTAGTAGTTGGAAGCGTTATGATACGATAGGTACGATTGGAGTGATTAATATGAAAGATACAAAACAGTTGATACATTTAACGAAACAGTTATTAGAATTGAACGAAGAGGCGAGGCAACAATATGCGACTCGAACTCATCTGGATGAGTATAAAGTGAATTTTTATGAAGAAGTGAAGCCCTTTGCAGATCGTACTATTGCGCTTTTAAAGGATTGGGAGCCCCTTGCGAGAGCCTGGGTCTTGGAGAATAAGCCAAAGTATTTATATCCGATCCAAATTAAAAATACTTATGAAAATTTGGAAATGGTGTCTGTAGTGGCATGGCAGAAAGATACAGGACCAAAGAAATTTAATGAACGCGTCCAATCTGTAGAGTATGTACTAGGGAAACTAATCGAGCAGGCTGAATAAACGGCATGCTCTTTATAACAAATAAATTTTCACATACCGTAATGTGTGTATAAAATTCCCTTTTATAGAGAATAACTAAGCTAAAAGGGAGTGCTGTTATGACAGCATATTTATGTCCTAGATGTAAAACAAATCGAAGGAGATTTAATAAAATTGAACAAAAAGTAACCTCAGTTCAATTAGATCCTGAGTCTGGAGAAGTAATGTCAGTGATGGAAGAAGGAAGCGCCGATCCATTTCATATCATGTACCGTGGACCGGAGTTCCGCATCCAGTGTGGGGCATGTGGCGAAATTGGTGATGAAGAAACGTTTATTCAATTTGCGAGGTCGCACCCAAGAGGCTCCTAACGGAAGGCCCTCCTATTTTCATGATATAGTGAAAAGGTAAGGAGGGGACTGTATGTTTGATCCAACGATTTATGAAAATGTTAAAGTGGTTTTAGAAGGTGAATTATACGATCGGGATCTTGAAGGTGAGATCTCGATCCGTAACCGAAAAGATCTAGTTGATCTTGCTTCCTTGTCGAGGACATATGAAGTCTATTTTGAAGAAAATGAAAATGTACGTGTAATGGTAGGACTATATGCTGATTTAGCGAGTTTTAGTGCAGAGCAACTTCAACTTGATCACATTGAGGCCGGATGTGAAATTAAAATTAGTTTCGATATGTCCATTTCTGAATCAGAAGAGTGTGCAGAAATTGAAGAAGAGATTAGAGAAATATGGGGGTCTCGACCAACGATAACTCAAATACTCTCCTTTCAATTTGAAAGAGAAGATGAGCTAAAGAATTATATCGTACTTGAATTTAATCGTCGAATTAATGAAGATCAAATCAGCGATCTATCTGAATTAATTGAGTATGCAGTCCAAACAGCTCGTTTGCTTGGAAATGAGAACTAGAAAAAGGCGGATTGCTCCGCCTCCTATATCCATTCTATTTGGGTTAATTAGTTGCTTCCGCCGCCCATTTGCTGTTCAGCCATTTGGACAAGGCGCTTTGTGATTTCTCCTCCAACTGAACCATTAGAGCGAGCGGTGGAGTCTGGACCAAGTTGTACGCCGAATTCGCTAGCAATTTCGTACTTCATTTGATCTAAAGCCTGTTGTACACCAGGGACTACCAGATTGTTTGAGCTATTGTTGTTTGCCATGTTGTACACCTCCTTGACCATTAAGATGCTCAAGTAATAACACACATATACCGCCACGAAGGTGGAACATTATGGTAGAAGTCTCATCTTTTAATTATCTGAAAATTTAAAGGATTCAACCCTCCTTTAACGAATACATAGGTAACACAAAGAATTGGGAGGGAATCTAAAAGTGGAACGGTTTATCACTAAATCTGGCTTCTATCAAAATCTTGAGAAACGAAGATGGGAATACTGGATGGTTTTCCCAGGGGAAAATAAGGTGTTGGTTTCCTGGCTATGCTGGAATGCACCTTCTGATATAGTGGAACAGTGGAAAGGATCATATGCGTCCTGATAAAATAAACCGCCGAGAGCGGTTTATTTTTTTTATTAGTTAAAAGTTATTGTTCGTAGGGTATATAAAAGAAGTATTTTAAATTACTGCAAATTTAGTTATAATAGTGAACGGATCAGGTCTTTTATACTAGACAGCACTTCAATAAACAACACGAACAGTGTAATTAGTAATTCATAGGAAGAGGAGCTTTCATGATTCGAAAACAAAAATGGCTTTTATTGACTGCAACCTACCTGATTGCAGCAGCACTATCGCCGATTCTTGTATCTGCTGAAGGGCCTGACATTCAAAGCGAATCCGCGGTTTTAATGGATGGGAAAACTGGGCAAATACTTTATGATAAGAACGGTAATCAAGAAATGTATCCGGCAAGTATTACGAAAATTGTAACAGCGCTTATGGCCGTTGAATCGGGAAAGTTAAACGAATCAGCTACTGTGAGTCAGAACGCGCGTGATGTTGATGGGACAAGAGTGTACCTTGAAGAAGGCGAGACGGTAGTTCTAGAGAAATTAGTCAAAGGAATGATGGTGAACTCTGGCAACGATGCTGCCATCGCGATTGCCGAGCATTTAAGTGGAAGTGTGCAAGCATTTGCTGAAGACATGAACACCTTTGTGAAGGAAGAGATCGGTGTAGAGAATAGTCATTTTACAAACCCTCATGGCTTATTTAATGAAAATCATGTGGTAACGGCGGAGGATATGGCGAAGATTACCCAGTATGCGATGAAAAACAACCAATTTCGCTCTTTGGCTGGAATTGAGCAGATGGATTGGTCCAGAGAAAATTGGGATACGACATTAATCAACCACCACAGACTTTTACTTGACTATGATTATGTAACAGGTGGTAAGAACGGCTATGTTTCCCAATCAGGATTTACCCTCGTTACAACAGCAGAAAAGGACAATCGAGAATTAATTGCAGTAACAATAAAAGCAAACGATGATCAAATTGCTTACCAGGATACGCTTACTCTTCTAAATTATGGTTTTGATTCATTCTCATCTGTCGTATACAGTGAAGGAACTGAACTTGGTGAACTGAATGGCAAGAAGTATTCACTTACAGAAGATGTGACCCTTTTGCAAGATGGTGAAGAAGGTCTCGAACTTGAAATGAATGAGGCAGGCGAACTGGAGAGTAAAGCAAGTGAATTAACGTCAACGCTAGATTCAGATTTAATGACAGTTACTTCTGTTGAAGAGGATGCTTCTGATAAATCGAAAGAAGCTACTCCAGCGGTTCAAGTGAAAGACGAGGATACGGAAGCGTTTCTAACAAGTCATACCATTTTTTATGGAGGCATTAGTATTTTTGCTTTTATTTTATTAATGCTTATTTTCGGTAGAAGCAAATCAACTTACAAGCGTTCTCGTTCTTTTCCTTGATTTTAATCGTGTAATTTCTTTAAAACAAAAAAGGACCATTCGGTCCTTTTTTTTGTTTAGTATGACCTATTCCTCAAGGTAAAAGGACAGACATTTAACAGCCGTCATTCCCTGTCCTACAGCAGAAGTAATACTTGATAGCAGTGGACGGGTACATACATCTCCAGCTGCATAAACATAGGGAATGGAGGTCCTGCCAACTCGATCGCATATCACGTAGCCATCTTGATCAAGAATAACGCCATCTTTAAAGGGTGCAGTATTTGGTTCAACACCAATTCGAATAAAGATGCCGTCTACTAATAGGTGGATGATAGATTCATTTTCAATTACTGTTAACTTTTTTACGCGAGCTCCGCTGATCTCCTTCACTACAGCATTTCTATGAACGGTTACCGAGGGATGCTCTAGAACCGGGTCCCTGTATTCATTCCTGGCTTTGAATTTACCAGAGCGATGGATAAGGTGAACAGTAGCTCCAGCGTTCGCGAGCAGGAGTGCACCTTCAAATGCGCGATCCCCACCACCAACTATTGCTGCAGTTTTCCCTTTGAATTTCTCTCGGTCTCTTGTAGCAGAATAAACTTCATTTCGATTAATCATCTCCTGCTCACCCGGTACGTCCAGTCTTCTTGGTGATGAACCGGTTGAGATTAGAATGGAACGAAACTTGTACGTTTGATTTGAGTGCGATTTTAAAACCCGAGTATCCCAATCAATGGTGGAGACAGGACAGTGGGTGACATAGTTGACACCAATTTCCCTTGAGTGTTGAATAAAGTGATCCTTAAGGGCTTGTCCATTTTCACCTATTATGCCAGGGTAGTCAATGATCCTATTGTATATGGACGTTAATTGTCCACCTAGTTCGTCTCTTGCTTCTAGTAGAAGATGATGTAGACCCAGTCGTTTCGCCCATATTGCAGCTGAAATTCCAGCTGGACCTCCACCAATAATAAGTAGATCTATTTTTTTAATCACTGGTTTCTCCTCACTTCCATTTTGAAAGCCACTTCTCAAATTCAAGCCAGTCGTTAACGCGAGGAACGTCCACCTGTTGGTTATAGGGATAGTTCATTGCGAGAGCCGTTCTTCCGGTTTCTTGAAAAGCGATTAAATTATGAGGGGCGTCGTCAAATAAAAGGTCACCACAGATCATGTCTTTCCGATGAGAGAAAATCAGATTCTTTTTTCCGATAAAGGGAAGGTGTTTCTCCACCCACAGTTCTTTTTCCGTATATGCATATGTACGGCTGCTCGTCACAATTAGGATATCGTACTGTTTCACTAAACGCTTCAGGACTTCAATTGCATGCGGAAGTGGAGAGAGGTGGAGAAATAGTCCTGGTTCATCAAGGTATTGATAAATTTTCTCGCCACATTCACTCTTCACATAATCCTCTGAGCGCCAGCACTGCAGTTTCTCAACAGATAACGAATCGTGATAGTCATTATTATACCTTTTGTGCCATTCCGTCATGAGATCGCAAATAACGGAATCCATATCAATTAACAACGTTCTCAAGTTAGATCACTTCTTTCCTTACACATTCATTTCCACTATACCAGTGCATGCGGACAGGGACAATTCTTCCACACAAAAAAGAGGCAAGAACCTCGTGGTTCTTGCCCTGTTTTCCTAGCACTTTATAAAAGCGGTTCCTACGATGATGAGAAGAATGAACAGCACAACAATTAGCGCAAATCCGCTGCCTGCAGGCCTGTGACATGGCATGCCATAACCAGCTCCCGCAACTGGCTGGTAAGGCTCATTTCCATAAGGTGCATTGTTTGCATGATACATAAAAGCTCCCCCTTTAAAATATCTCTTTCCTTAACACAGTATGTATCTGTCTAGAAAAGATATAGGCAGAAGCGGAGTGGGGGATAAAATTAGGCCAAATATTAACCTTTAGGGTTACGAGCTAACCCCTTTATCTTTTGATTGAGGCTGTTTTAAGAAGTTATAGCGATAGTCATCTGTTAGCTCCTTCACTTCTTTACTGAGGAACAGAATGGCGATCACGTTTGGCACTACGAAAAGCGCAAGGGTAATGTCGACAAGTTCCCAAACAAATTGTAGGCCTCCAATGGCACCAACAAAAATCGAAGCAATATAAACGAATCTCATTACTCTTGAAAATGAATAGCCAAATAAGTATTCAGCCTGTTTCTCGCCATAATAGACGAGAACACCGATCGTACTAATGACAAAGATCAGCAGAAGAGATGAGACGAAGATTGGGCCCCAGGTTGGTCCCATTAGACCTGAAAAGGCATCAGAAACCATGTCTGCAGCATTAGCTGGTTTTACATCTTTCCAAGCGCCCGATAGGAGAACCGTAAAAGCGGTAACCGTACATAATACAATGGTGTCGATAAATACACTGAAGATGCCCCACAGCCCCTGACGACAGGGGTGAGGTGTATTTGCAGCTGAATGGGCGATTGAGGCAGTACCCATCCCTGCTTCGTTCGAATAAAGTCCTCTTGCAAGTCCCCAGCGAACGGCAGCTGCGAATCCTGCGCCTGCAAAACCGCCTGCTGCTGAAATTGGTTGAAAAGCATGTACGAATATTAAGCGCATCACTTCAGGGAATTGATCAATATTAATAATCATGACGCCGATTGCACCGGCAATATATGTAAGAACCATAAAAGGAACTATTTTCTCAGCTACAGAACCGATTCTTCGTATTCCACCAATCACGACGATGGAAATTAGCACGATTAGAATAATACCTGTTAGCCAGGTAGGCAGTCCAAATGAACTTTCGGTTAATGTAGAGATTGAGTTTGTTTGAACCATGACGCTCGGAACAATTTCAATCATTAAACCGAATGCAAACAATGTTGAAGCAAACTTCCATCCGAGCCCTTTTCTTATGTAGTACATTGGACCGCCAACATACACGCCGTTTTTATCCTCTTCACGATATTTAATACCCAGAACTATTTCTGAGAACTTCGTCGACATTCCAATAATGGCTACGACCCACATCCAAAAAATTGCTCCCGGTCCACCAAATGCAATCGCTACTGGAACACCTACAATGTTCGTCGCGCCAGCAGTGGAAGCAAGAGCCGAAGCAAAAGCCTGAAATGGGGAAATCGTTCCATCCCCTTTTTCTTTTTGAAAAACCTTTCCGATCGTATGTTTTAAGGCATGTGGAAAAAAGAGAATTTGGAAGAAGCCCAGTCGAATGGTTAAGAACAGCCCCCCACCTAATAGCAAAATCATCATCGGGTAACCCCAGATAAAAGCTGAAAATTCAGTAACTGCATTTAGAACACGATCCATCATCATCTCTCCCTACTAGTGGTATATATTTATTATCCAAATAAAGGGAGGGTCAAACGTTTTTTACATATTTATGTGAAAATGAGCATAAAGGCATAAAAATATATCTTGTTGTTAGTGGGTGAAATATAAAAGAAATCTCAGCCGGTGTTAACCGGCTGAGATTTAATGAACCTGCGGAGGCTGGTTGTTTTGAGGCTGAGAGCTAAGCTGGCTTTTAACCTGCTGAATTTCATTCATTTGAGCTGCAGCTGCTGGCTGGTAATACCCTTTTTGCTTCGCATATTGGTAGAGAGTATACTGTCTTTGCTCATCTGAATTCCTAATTTGTTGAAGCGCCTGACGAAGTTGTTGATTATCTGCTTGTGAAATGACACTTCCATAGTTGCTTAAGCTACTGTTTAATACGGACAGGTAGTCATTGACCATATCTTTCTCGTTCATGTAAACCCTCCTTAACTTAAAAAGCCCATGAGTTGTTGTTGCGTGTTTCGTGCATCCTGTGCATCTTTTTGAAGCATTTGCTTTAGCTGAGGACATGTGCAGGATTGTGCATAGGAATCCAGTTTATTAGCGAGTGTTTCGTGACCGCCAATCATATGGCGAAGGTTTTGAAGCTCAAGTTCATTAAGTTGCGCCATTTTTCTACCTCCTTAAATTCAGTCACTACTAATATGAAATAACGGAGGTAGATTTATTCATTTATTATGCAATTACGTTCCGTTCATTGGAATAGTGCTCGTATGATTTATTCTCCATAATACCGTGTAGGACATGAACCACATTCCAAACATCTTCAAATGATGAATAGAGGGCAATTGGTGCCAGACGGATAACATTTGGCGATCGATAGTCAGGGATTACTCCATTCGCCTTTAATGCTTTGCAAATTCTTGCGGCTTCAGGGTGCTGAAGGCATACATGCCCGCCACGGTGTTCATCACTCTTTGGATTGGCAATCGAAAAGCCGAATGTAGAAAGCTTTAGTTCAATGAGACCCATGAGATACCTTGTTAGTGATAAGGACTTCGTTCTGACTGGACCTATTCCCGCCTCCTTAAAGAGTTCTAAAGATCCGACTAAAGGTGCCATGCTAAAAATATGGGGTGTTCCAATCTGGTAAGCACCAGCCGTATGGGCATGGTCAAGATCATGACTCATCTCAAATTGCACATCTTTATTTGAACTAAACCAGCCGGCAAGACCAGGTCTTTTTCCGAGGTGTTTCTCATGGACAAAAAGACCACCAACGCCTCCGGGACCACTATTTAAATATTTGTATGTACACCAGACTGCAAAATCAACGCCCCAATTATGTAGGTTGTGAGGAACAGCGCCAATGGAATGCGCCAAATCAAAACCAATTATGATATCTCTTTTATGCGCTGCTTGCGTTAATGCCTCTATATCAAGGAGTTGTCCGCTTCGATAGAGAACCGAGGGCAGTAGGATTATCGCGACGTCTTCATCCATACCCTCAATAATATCTTGTTCGCGAATCGTCCGGCCATCCTCACTTCCAATTTGAATTAAATGTGATTCTGGAGATAACCCATGAAGCTCAAGCTGACTTTTGATGGCATAAATATCTGACGGAAATGTAAGGGAATCTGCAAGGATTTTTGATTTTTTACCTGGTTTATAAAACGTTGCTAACAGTTGATGAAGGTTTGTTGTAATCGATCCTGTTGTAATGGTTTCCTGTGGCGTTGCACCAATTAGAGGGGCGGTCATTTCACCAATGATTTCCGCCATATAGAACCATGGATGTTTACCTTCGGTCCAACCATCAATGCCATGGGTTTTCCAGTCTTCAAGGGAGTCCAGAAGGGTTTTTTCTGCTTTCTTAGATAATAGACCTAATGAATTTCCATCCATATAGATGGAGTTTGGATTTACGTAAAATTCATTCTTAAATAGGGAAAGCGGATCATTTTTATCTAATTCTTTTGCATAAGCAATTGACTGTGATAAACTCATATTACTCAGCTCCTTTACTACAACTTATCGTATGAGAGAGACGAGGTACTGTCAACGCTTTCACTTCTGGCAAATAAAACAATAACAAAACTTTTTTAAAATAATGATTGACTTTAAATCAGATTAGATGCTATAGTATTAAACGTCGCTGATACACAACAAAGCACATGCGGGTGTGGCGGAATTGGCAGACGCGCTAGACTTAGGATCTAGTGTCTTACGACGTGGGGGTTCAAGTCCCTTCACCCGCACCATACATTTTGCGCCCGTAGCTCAATTGGATAGAGCGTCTGACTACGGATCAGAAGGTTAGGGATTCGACTTCTCTCGGGCGCACCATTACATAACTTAATTAGTGGCGGTGTAGCTCAGCTGGCTAGAGCGTACGGTTCATACCCGTGAGGTCGGGGGTTCGATCCCCTCCGCCGCTACCATATTTCAATTTCACAATTTCATCATGGAGGGGTAGCGAAGTGGCTAAACGCGGCGGACTGTAAATCCGCTCCCTCAGGGTTCGGCGGTTCGAATCCGTCCCCCTCCACCATTTTTTGGGCTATAGCCAAGCGGTAAGGCAACGGATTTTGATTCCGTCACGCGCTGGTTCGAATCCAGCTAGCCCAGCCATGTTGCGGGTGTAGTTTAGTGGTAAAACCTCAGCCTTCCAAGCTGATGTCGTGGGTTCGATCCCCATCACCCGCTCCATAATTTTATTAAAGAAATCCTAAAATAGTGACTTCCTTGAGGACAAAAAACGTGGTATACTATCAAACAGTAACCATCCTCATCACATCATGCGCCTTTAGCTCAGCAGGATAGAGCAACAGCCTTCTAAGCTGTGGGTCAGAGGTTCGAATCCTCTAAGGCGCATATACAAAAGCCCTCTGAATGAAATCATTCAGAGGGCTTTTTACCTTTTAAATTGTTTAAGTCGTAAGATATAGATCGTCACATTGATAACAAAAACACGAACGTTAAATCATTTCTGTGGATATTTATTAACTTTTTAAGAATATTTACATGAAATTATTTGTTTATAACACATTTTGTGCTACTATATCCGTAGAAACCATTCATTGCAGTTACTGACGACAATTGTGGAAGGAACCATAGGGGAGCTGCAGTGCCTAAAGCCGGTCGTCTGGGCGAAGAAGTGGCCGTATTCATTTTTAACCAATTTTCAGGAGGAATTCATATGACAAACGAAGCGAAACTTTTAGACGGAAAAGCTGTTGCAAATCGTATAAAAGATCAGTTGAAAACAAGAGTTATAGCCCTTAAAGAGCAAGGTGTGACACCGAGTCTAGTAACGATTCTTGTTGGTGATGACCCATCTTCTGAAACGTACGTCAGAATGAAGGGGAATGCCTGTGAGCGAGTTGGCATTACATCTAAAAAGATTCATCTCCCTGAAGAAACAACCACTGAAACATTAGTTCAGACGATTGAGGAACTAAACCAGAATACTTCTGTTCACGGTATTTTGCTTCAACACCCTGTCCCGTCGCAAATTGATGAGCGACTTGCTTTTGAAACGATAGCAATCGAGAAGGATGTTGATGGTGTGACGAGTGCAGGGTATGGTCAAACAGCACTCGGGTTTGGAACATTTCCTTCCTGTACTCCAGCTGCGATCATGAAAATCATGGAAGATTATGATATTCAAGCAGAAGGGAAGCATGCTGTTATCGTTGGTAGAAGCCCGATTCTTGGCAAGCCGGTATCCGCGCTTTTACTCAATCAAAATGCAACGGTTACAACGTGTCATTCTAGAACAACAGATCTTGCAAGCCATGTCCTTCAAGCTGATATTGTTGTTGCAGCTGTAGGAAAGCCTGAATTTATTAAAGGCGATTGGATTAAGGAAGGCGCAGTCGTGCTTGATGCTGGCTACAATAAAGGGAACATTGGTGATGTTGAATATGAAGCTGCTGCCGAGAACGCTTCTTATATTACACCAGTACCAGGCGGTGTAGGTCCAGTTACGATTGCTACCTTATTAAAGCATACCGTTGACGCAGCAGAAAAAACAGTCGACTAGTCAGAGACCACCCCGTAGGCGGGGTGGTTTCTGTAATTATCGCGTTAGTTCGTAATAGTTTTGAGTCTCTATGATTTGGAAACCGCAGTTTAGATAGAGGTTCATAGCATGCTCATTGACGAGAGCTACTTCCAGGTAGATTTCCTGTCCTTGTTCCAATTCCATAGAAATTGCCGTTCTTAATGCTTCTGCTCCAATACCTTTCCCCTGATGCTCTGGTTCTACCGCAAAGCCGCATATCCAGCTTTGCTTTCCCAAAGGTTCAATATGTATTTTTCCTCGTTTTATCGTTTTCTCTTCAACTATAAAGGAAGTGTACGTATCCGACTCATTGATACCGGTTAGTTCATGAGTCGATTGAAAACAGATCTTATTTAACCAATTAGAGTAAGAAAGGTCTTCTGCTTGTGCCTTTCTCAATGAAACCCCCGTCAACTGTTGTGTGAATTTACAGGGAATCCATTTCATTTGATGTTCGGAGAAGGAATACGTACATGGTAAATTCTTTAAATACACTATTGCGGATTTTGATTCTGCAGGTGCATTCAAGAGTACTTGTTCAGGCTCTATTTGTTTAATGATAGCTAGAGCTTCATGTCGGAGGGTGGTGAATATCCCTTTTTTTCTATAGTCTGGATGAACCATTCCGCAAGCCTCGATGACATTGCCAAAACCATATAGCCCTATAAATCCAACTAGCTCTTCCTCTTCGTAATGAAAAAATCTCTCTTTTCATTGTTCTTCCGATTTCTCAGAAAATCAAAATTCAACTTCAATGAGATTTGGTCTTCCTTTTCGCAAATGTTTTTGAGCCTTTCAATATCTGTTAGCTGATCATTCGTTAACATTGATACCCCCCTATCTAACTCTATTTTAATGTGAGATTCAGATTTACTCCAGTGAATTTAATGAGTGTACGAGCATTAATAAATTCATTCAACTTAGCTACGGTCAACTTTATTTTAATTGGATAGGTATGGAAATGAAGATTGTAACTTGAGGTAAAAGTAGCCGTCGTTACAGGAGCGAGTAGTGGAGTAGGTGAAGCGATTGCGAGGCACCTTGCTAATGAGGGAGCGAACGTTGCGGTCTTAGGTCGTCGAGAAGACAAGGCTGGAGACTTAGGGATTCGATAAACGATCAACCAAAGAAAGGCAAACGACTGCTGGTTTTTATTTGGGGAAGTATACAAAGTGAATGGGAAGTAAAATGAGAGTATTTCATGTAAAATAGAAAAAGTGATAGAAGAACGTGATTTGGGGGACAAAAGATGAACAGTTTTATTGTCATGCAAGGTGACACTTACCAGATAGAAAAAGATTTAGGGATGATTTGGTCGCCAAAACAAGATAAAGGAGGTAATGAGCCTCATTCCTGGAAACGAATAACTGAAGTAAATGAAGGAGATCAATTCTTTCACTATGTAAAAGGAAATATTGTTGCGGTTAGCATTGCAAGTGAAGGATGCAAAGAGGCTTGTAAACCATCTAATTTGGAGAGTAGTAATGAAAGAATCGAAGGATACTTAGTGAATCTAGAATATCATGATTTAGAGGTCCCGGTTAATGTAAGGGATAAGTTTAAGGAAATATTTCCACTGTTACCTATTAAGTATGCACCATTTCAGAAAGATGCTAATGGGAATCCAGGCTATTTGTATCCATGTAACGAAGAATTAGCCATTAAGCTACTCGAACTAATAAGCGAGTTGAATATTTATCAAGTAAATGACGAGCAATTAGAATTAACAATTGATGAGGTAAGAAGAACAGAACGAAATACACTTATTCCAGTGATTACTGAAACAGAGTCTGAAGCGAAAACAAAAATGCGATGGGGCGAACAAAAGTTCAGAAAAGATTTGATTCCTCTATGGAAAGGTAAGTGTGCATTGTGTGCTATAAACTTATCAGAAGTGCTAAAAGCAAGCCATTCCAAGCCATGGAAAGACAGCACAAACATTGAACGGGTGGACCCGTATAACGGCTTGTTACTATGTAGTAATCATGATGCGCTTTATAATGAAGGATTAATTGCATTTGATGGGCAAGGTCGTTTGCACATTTCTTCAGTGATAAGAAATGAAGATTATGTAATGTATGGATTAGCACCACGGGCTAAATTACAAATTTATTTCGAAAATAAAGTGTATTTTAAGTGGCATAAGAAGTATATTTTCAGAACCTAAGATTCTTTTACAGCATTACTATCTAAAAACTCGATATTTTTTATATATGAAATCCCACCTCCAAAGTTAGTTAGAGAACTTTGGAGGTGGGATTTCATTCTGTATACTATTTTCATTCGAATGTGATTTAACATATTTCTACCAACATGAGGTCTAGTAAACTTCTGTCAGATAAAAGTTCATCTATTGGCCTTTAAGCAGCATTTTATCTAATTCACGAACTTTATCAAAGGATTCTATTAGTTGTTCAGGTATCAATTTCCTTCCATATTCCCAGGCATTCGTTTCTATTTCAGATAGAAGCTCTTGTTGTATCTCTTCCTCATCATACATTAGAATTCTTAAATCATGTTTGTGTTTCTTGAAATCCAAATAATAACCGATCTCATGATAAAGAAGAATTCTAACGATGTTTTCTTCTGTCTCTTTAATTTTAAAGTTTATTTTACCTGTATAACCATTAACTTCTAAGTAGTTAAATTTTATAGTATTGGTGGATACGTTATAACTCATAGGTGAAGTTAGATTATTGTTAAATTCATAATTAATGTCTAAATTGTGTTCATGTAATGTATCTTTAATTATATTCTCGATGTCCCATATATAAAGCATCTTATCTATCACAACCCTTTCAGGAAGTATGTTTATTTATTCTTGCTCGATCGGGTAAGAACGTTACGTCAACTGAATCCATTACAGCTAGTATGAAATCCACTGATTTATAAGTCAATGGTTTTGTTTAATACTATAACTTTTACTTTAATATATAATAAAGTCGTTCATTTCAGGTGTTTAAATGGGTGTTGGTAACTGAATTATATTAAAATGAGTGATTTTCACCATTATTTACAATGTGGATGGTAATCAAATGAAAATTATTCTGGAACAAACTCATAGTAGGTGAAGTAGTAGGGTTGGAGCTTTTTAAACTAAAAGGAAGTTCGAAAGGGGTGAGGTCGATAAATTCATTAAAGAAAGTCCTAACTCGTCGATTAAAATCCTCCACTTAGGGTATTGGAAATAAAAGAAGCAACCTGTTACATAAATGATTGAGAGTGGAGAGTGAAAGAGATGCAGAAGATGAACAGAGGAATTTTGACGGCGATATCGTCGATTGCGATTGCACAGGGACTTAAAATCCTGACTTACAAGAGACTGACAGGAGAGTGGGATGTAAAGCAGGTGGCTACAACAGGTGGGATGCCAAGCTCACATTCAGCGGGCGTTTCAGCACTGGCTACCTATATAGCTACAAATAAAGGATCACGCCATACGGAAACTGCACTGGCAACCATTTTTGGTGTGATCGTCATGTATGATGCGCAGGGAATCCGACGTCACACGGGTGAGATTGCTCATCTTGTCAATGATTTGGAGGATAACTTCGCTGCAATTTCAGGAGATTTTCCTAGCTTTGAGTTTGTAGAAAGGGAAAAGGAACTGAATGAGCTTTTAGGACATCAACCGGTAGAGGTACTTGGTGGAGCGATTTTAGGTGCTATTTTAGGCTATATTTCTGCTAAAAATGAGAATAAGTAAAAGTGAAGTAAGGGAACCCTCTTTCTTTAGTATATAAAGTATACAAAAACGCTCAGAGCAACTTTATCCTCTGAGCGTTTTTGTATACTTTTTCTTATTTTTTATGCCTCATTAATAAATGCTCTTAATAGGCAGTTTGTGAAATGTGGTTAGTGGATGCTGCTTATTTATTCATTCTCATTCTTTTTATAAATACGCTCGACCACTTCCTGAAGCGTATCAGGCTTATGAAACTCCACAGGAGAAAAGCCTTTCTCAAACGTAATCGCATCCGCTTCAATCGCAAGTACATACTTCCCATTCACCTTCGCAAGATGAATCGTTTCTCCAAAGTCAGAGAGCATCGCTTTCACTGATACATGGTCTAGCTTTATCTTCCATTCAACGTCAGGGGAGTGTTCAACGATTTGGGAGGTTGCTTCAACGACCTGTTCCGTTGTAAACCGCTCCTGTAGCTCACGTTTAGGACTAGCTGCCCATTCTTCCATCGCTTGCTCGAACTCTTCCTTTTCTTCGCTTTCTTCCTGATACGTTTCTTGGATGTGCTCCTGCACCATGCCCACCGTCTGAGTCTTCACGATTTCAGGCATCGACTTTTCATATTCGACCCATTTTAAGAAGTCTTCAAAGTAACGGGCGTGAGACGATTGGTGGACTTTGATCTCAGCGCTGTCGATCATGCCTTCTTCTGGCATGTAGGGGTATTGGACGGATTTCATGCTCTTTGTAGTAATAGCCATTTCAACATTTTGGATGAGTGTTTCTTCATCTGTAATCGTTGCTACCTTTTGTTCAAAATCGCATTTCATAATAAATAGAAATGGATCATCAAACAGTTTAGTGAGCTTAGCTGTTGCAACGATCAGAACGCCCCCACGTATCGCGCTTGTGTCGAGATACATTTGAACGATTTGATCCGCCGAAGTTTCAAAATCATCCCCTGTTTCAGCATGGCGTGTCCTATCAAAAAGATTGTAATTGGGGTTTGACGTTAGGTCGTACCCTGGTTCTACGACGAATCGCCCGATTTTAGTAGGAGCGCCTTCTGATTTAGCGTGACGATCTACTTTTCTCTTCATGATTTTAGCTAGTTCACCATCAAGGAACGTTTTAAGAGAACTGTCTTCGTAATGCTCTTGATCAAGCGTTTGATAATGCTTGAATCGTCTTTCTTCACTTTCCCCGCTACCATCAACCTGGATTAAATAAAAGGAGAGGTATCGCATCTTGAGTTCCATGTCATCACCTGTCTTTAAGTTTGCGTTCATTCAGTATAGGCAAGGTTAATGAATTCGTCAATCATCTGTGTTAACTGTCAATCGTTCAGTTTAAGGTTTAAGCCATTTCTTTTTTACTAGAATCGACAAAACTCTTATAATAAAGGTAGAAATAATAATGTAAAGGGGAGAGGAAATGGAAGCAAAGCAAACAATTTATGTCAATGAGTTTACGAATGGCGTCCTGGATCCAGCTGAAAAAATGCTCGGTCCTCTAAAAGACGGCGGTCATATCGTAGCAAATACAGCACCTGGATGCTGGGGACCAATGATCACACCCTGTTTGCGAGGGGGACATGAGGTTACAAAACCTGTTTTTGTTGAAGGCGCCGAAGTTGGGGACGCCATTGCAATCCGAATCAAATCTATTCAAGTGACATCTATGGGAACGGCTTCTGGTAATGATCGTCCCGTGGATGGACGATTTATTGGAGACCCTTTTATTGCTGTGAAGTGCCCCGGTTGTGGGAACTCTATCCTGATGCCAAAATTGAAGGAATAGGGCCTGAAGCAATTCGCTGTGCAAGTTGTGGAGAGGATGTTACACCATTTGTGTTTACAAACGGTTATACGATGGCATTCGATTCCAATCGAACAGTTGGTGTAACCGTGGATGAAGCAGCGGCAAATCACATTGGTACGGAAGGAAGAGAGTTCATGGCAACTCCTGAAAACTCCGTCCAAAATCCAATTGTAACGTTTGCACCAACCGATCTTGTAGGTACAATGGCGAGACTACGTCCTTTTCTAGGACAACTTGGAACTACGCCATCTCGCGCCTTGCCTGACTCCCATAACGCTGGAGATTTCGGCCAATTTCTCATCGACGCCCCTCATGATTATGGCGTCACAAAGGAACAACTTGAAGAACGCACAGATGGTCATATGGATATTAATCGAGTGCGAGAAGGCGCCGTTTTGATCTGTCCTGTTAAAGTACCTGGCGGTGGCATCTATGTAGGAGATATGCATGCGATGCAGGGAAATGGTGAAGTTGCTGGACATACGACAGATGTAATAGGTATAGTCAATCTTCAGGCTAAGGTTATTAAAGACCTTACTTTGGACGGACCAATTATACTTCCTGTACCGGAGGATCTTCCATATCTTGCAAAGCCATTTACTGCAAAAGAAAAGCAGGCTGCCAAACAGGTTGCAGGATTATATGGCGTTTCGAAGCTTGAAGAATCTCTTCCTGTCTCATTTATCGGAACAGGAGCTACGTTAAATGACGCAACGGATAATGGATTACAGCGAGCGGCAGATACGCTTGGATTAACAGTTCCTGAAGTTATGAACCGTGCAACAATCACAGGCTCGATTGAGATCGGTAGACACCCGGGAGTTGTTACCGTAACATTCCTTGTTCCAACACATCTACTAGATGAATTGAGTTTAACTGATTTAATTAAGAACCACTATCAAGCTTTTACGGAATAAGCGGTTTGAAAACAACAGAGGCAGCTTATGAATAAGGAGCTGTCTGTTGTTCGTTAACTGCTATTGTGATTACGTACCTGATTCACGCGGGTAAAACCTTGTTTTACTCGCGTGAATTTGATAAATATAGGACTAATTGCACAAGCTATAAGTAAATAAATGTTTCTATTTAGTAAGATATGGGGAATTTAAGTAATGATCTATTATTTACTTTCACTTTAAAAATTTTCCAATAAAAGTAAATGATGCAACCATAAAAGTGAGGAATTCACCATGATTATTCAATTTGACCAGCTTCAATTCCATACTATACGTTCAATTTATGGGCCAATGGTCCAACAGATAAAGGCACTAACTTTTCATTCAAAAATGGCGGTGCCTTCCTCTATTTTTTTCTCTATTAAAGGTGAAAATCATGATGGTCATGAGTTCATTGAAGATGCGATTCAGAGAGGTGCAGCTGCAATTGTAGCTGAACGTGAAGACCTTGCCGCAAGTCTTTCCGAAACAAACCCGAGTTGCACAATCCTTTTGGTCGATGATGTTCGAAAAACAATGGCCTATTTTTCAAAGCACTTCTATCAAGCTGCTGATGAGAAGCTAAATACCATTGGTATAACTGGGACTAATGGCAAAACAACCGTTGCTGCTTATGTTCGCTCGTTGCTAACACTTCTTGGTATGCCTTCCAGCTCAATCGGCACAACAGGGATCTGGTCTTCAACAAAAAGGATTCCTTATAAGAAAAGTACCCCAACGACCCCTGAATCACTTGATCTTCACAAAATTTTCAAGGATCTCCATGAACACGGAGATCAAGCAGTGGCGATGGAGGTATCGTCGATTGCTCTTGATCAGAAGCGTGTTGAAGGCCTTCAATTTGATGTTGCTATACAAACGAATATTTCACCGGAGCATCTTGAATATCACCATACTTTTGACCATTATAAGAAATGCAAAATGAGACTTTTCAATCAAGCGAGAAGTGCTGTTGTGAATGTAGATGATGAAATGGGTCTTGATCTTGTAAGCAACTTTGATAATCGCATGGTCACATATAGCTTACAACCGGAAACGGAAGCTGACTTAAAAGCTATTGATCTTCAACTTTCCGGAAACGGAACATCGTTTACATTACTTACGAACGGACAGAAATTTGATGTTTTTGTCCCCGTTTTTGGGGATTATAATGTAGCAAATGTGCTCTCTGCAATGGGGACTGCCCTTTTACTTGGGTACACGCTTCCCGATGTAATTCAGGCATTAACACAGCTTGAAAGTCCAGAAGGCCGTTTCCAGGTTATTGCAGGTCCGTCTAATGAAACGATTATTCTTGACTATGCTCATACGCCAGTTGCGTTGACAAGGCTAGTTGATGAAGTTAAAAAGATCGAGCATCGAAAACTAATTGTGATGATCGCCGGCATTGGCATTCGTGATTTTGAGAAAATGCCGAAAATGGCAAAAGCCATTGAAGGACGAGCTGATGAAATCATCGTAACAGTCGACCATCCTGGTTATCATGATCCATCTATCATTGTAGACAAAGTGATGTCAGGATTTTCCGATCCGAATGTCCCTCACATTCATCGAACAAACACGAGAAGAGAGGGAGTACTGAAATCACTTGAGCTCGGCAGTCAAAATGACATTATCTTATTAACGAGCGGATGTATTAACGGCGCCCAAATCGTTAGAGGAAATGAAATTCCTCATTCGGACGAAGACCTTATTCAAATGTACTACCATATATCTTCCTGAGCCTTTCATGTAGAGGCTTTTTTCTTTGTAACTACCAATTTAAAAAGGTTGAAAAGAGAGGGAAGGTCACGTACACTTTAACTTTCGAGTGGAATAGAAAGGGCGTTATGTAGTGACGTGGGAGATATTAAATATAATCGGAACCATTGCTTTTGCAGCCAGTGGGGCGCTGGTTGCATTAGAAGAGGAATTTGATTTCCTTGGTGTCATCGTGCTTGGATTAGCAACAGCTTTTGGCGGCGGAATCATACGTAATTTATTAATTGGGGTACCTGTTGCTTCGATTTGGGAGCAGGATGTGCTTATTATGGTTGCAATAGGAACCATTCTTATCATTTTCGTTTTTCCAGCAACCTGGATCAACTATTACTGGGAGAAATGGGGAAGCTTTTTTGATGCCATAGGATTAGCGGCATTTGCTATTCAAGGAGCACTGTATGCTGAGGAGATGGGTCATCCCTTTATTGCAGCAATGGTTGCTGCAGCGATGACTGGTACTGGTGGCGGTATTATCCGTGATCTTCTTGCGAGAAGAAAACCGACTGTTCTCCAAAAGGAAGTTTATGCTGTTTGGGCGATGCTTGCTGGATTGCTTATCGGACTTGGCTATCCGCAAGAATTACCACCATTGATGCTATTATTTGTATCAATTGTCTTTCTTCGAATGCTTTCACTCCGGTTTAGTTGGAAATTGCCATATCGTAAACTTCATTAAAAGTCTTCACTATATTCAAAGCAAAAAGCAGCTAAAAAAAGCTGCTTTTTGCTTTGAATAGTTAATGTAACTTTCGTATGAAACTCACAATATCACAAGTAGCCACGAACTAATTTTAGGAATATGAGTCATCATCATGATGATTTGTGCTAAAATGCAAACGATAAGGAGTAGTGAAATCCTAATCCGATTGATTTTCACATTCCATTATGAGCGATATCAATTATTAGACTTCTGAAAGGAGATAACAACATGAGTGATAAACCTAATCGTAACCGTGATTTGCCAACAAGACTAAACGTACTCCTTGTTCTTACTTTCCTGCTTTTCATGATTCTTGTTTTTCGCCTTGCATTTATCTAGCTGTAAAAGATTAATCAAGGTCAGGATAATCACAATACTCAATAATGGTTCCTTCGGTATCAGCTGGATTGAGGTAGATAAGCCGACGGCCATGTTTATTAACACGACGCGTGTCTTCCATTGCGCGAATGTTTTGTCCTTCTAATTCTTCTAAAGCCTGATCAAGGTTTGGAACAACATAGGCTATATGGTGGACACCTTTCCCTTTTTGTTTCATAAAGCGCGCGATGGGTGACGTGGTGTTATTTGTAGGCATAAGCAATTCAATGCGACTCCCATTAAGGTCGATGACAGCAATCTCACTTTCTACACCTGTCGCTTCACTACGGTAACGATCAAAGAGCTCACCGCCCAATACCTCGGTATAAAACTGGATGCTTTCATTGAGGCGTCTGACCGCAATGCCGATATGATCTAACGTTTTCTTCATGGTGCATGCTCCTTTTGGATGTAATGGCCTTATTTTAGCATAATGAAAGATCACTTAAATAGGAAAGTCGCCTATCATTAGTTCGGGAAGGATAGATTTGAGCAAATACGTTATCTTCAGTAAAATGGAAAAAGAATCGAATTTGATGAAATTAGGTGTTAGAGATGAAATCAACTATTATTATTGGCTCAGGAATTCTTGGGGCTTCTACAGCCTACCACCTTGCAAAAGAAGGAGCAAAGGTGATCATTGTTGACAGACAGGAGCCAGGACAGGCAACGGAAGCAGCGGCGGGTATTGTCTGCCCATGGCTTTCGCAACGTCGAAACAAAGTCTGGTATCGACTTGCAAAGGCTGGTGCGAAGTATTATCCTGAATTGATTCAGCAATTAATGAACGATGGAGAAACCGAAACAGGATACAAAAAAGTTGGCGCAATTAGTCTTCACACAGATGAAACCAAGCTTGATAAAATGATTGAACGAGCTAAAAAGCGGAGAGAAGATGCGCCTGAAATTGGGGACATTACAAAATTAACGGTAGAAGAAACCCAGAAGTGTTTTCCGCCTCTCGGACTAGAATATCAGTCAGTGTTTGTAAGTGGTGCTGCAAGAGTGAACGGCTCAAGCTTACGAAAAGCACTTCTACAAGCAGCAGAAAAGCATGGAGCAAAGAGTCTCATTAGTAATGCTGAGCTTGTTTATACAGAGAATGAGGTAACAGGCGTAAAGGTTGGTAACGAGACGATCTCTGCAGACCAGGTCATTGTAACAGCAGGTGTATGGGGAAAGGATCTATTGACGCCACTTGGTCTCGAATTTAAAATAACTTCCCAAAAAGCTCAAATCGTCCATTTGGAGGTTCCTGATCAGGTAACAAATGAATGGCCATTAGTGATGCCTCCAAACGATCAGTATTTATTGAGCTTTGATGATGGACGAGTTGTTGTTGGTGCTACACATGAAAATGATGCTGGATTGGATAACAGAGTGACAGCTGGCGGCCTGTATGAAATTTTCAACAAAGCATTGACAGTCGCGCCTGGCCTTGCGAATAGCACAGTACTTGAAACAAAAGTAGGATTCCGTCCATTTACGCCTGGATTTCTCCCTGTATTTGGTTTTGTACCGGAAGTGAAGGGATTACTTGCCGCTAATGGCCTTGGAGCTTCCGGTCTAACGTCAGGTCCATACCTTGGCCGCGAGCTTGCCCACCTCGCGCTCGGCCGGGATACGGAATTAGATCCAGCGGAATACGACATTACAGCTGCAATAGAAAGAATGTAGTGAAAGCACAGCATTGGCTGTGCTTTTTTTACATAGGGAGGAAGAGCGGATGACGAGAACAGCAATTGTAACAGGTGCTAACTCGGGAATGGGACTTGCGACGACGGTGGCCCTCGCGAAGAAAGGCATACATGTGATCATGGCTTGCCGTAATACGTGCTCTTTCAGATGCTAAGGCGAAGAGCGGGAAGGATCACATCGAATTATTGATGCTCGATCTCGCTAACCTGCAAAATATCAGGTCATTTGATACAAATGTGAAAATGAAGGTAGACAGAGTTGATATATTAATTAACAATGCTGGGGTTGTGTCACTTAAAAGGCAGGAAACCTCTGAGGGTTTTGAAAAGCTTCTCGGGGTTAATCGCCTCGGTCACTTTCTCTTAACTAATCTGCTTCTCGATTGGATTGAGCGGTCTTCAGAAGGTAGGATTGTCGTCGTGTCATCTGGTGCCCATAAATGGGGTGAAATTCATAAAGAAGATCCTCATTTGCAGAAACGCTATAATGTCGCACGAGCCTATGGTCAATCTCTAAGCTAGCAAATCTTTTATTCGTAAGGGAACTGAATAAGCTTCTTCGGGGCACTACCATTAGCGTCAACGCGCTTCATCCTGGAGCTGTAGCTACAAACCTTGGTATTGATCGAGAAACAGGGTTTGGTAAAACAATTATGAAACTACTAACTCCCGTTTTTCAAACACCTGAACAGGGGGCAGCAACCGCTATCTATCTAGCTTCTAGTCCGGCATGTACGGGCGTAACGGATCAGTACTTTTACAAAAAGAAACCTGCAAGCATCTCCATAAGGGCGCTTGACGATGATACTGCAGCCTGGCTGTGGGAGTGGAGTGTTAAACAGGTTGGACTTAAGTGATCTTCTACTAGTAAGGAAGGAGATGGAATTGTCTTGTAGAAAAAGAATACAGAAGAGCTTGTAATCTTTTACTGTAGGAGTTGAATGAAATGAATCCTATTAAGAATGAAATAGGGACAGTATTTATTCCAGTCAAAGACATTAAAAAATCAAAGGCATGGTATTGTGATCTATTAAATCTTCCAGAAACAGACAACATTGTCGCAGGGCATTTATACGTGATGCCGATGAAAGGCACTGGTGTGGTCCTGGATAGTAAAATTTATTCTGAAGAAAGTGTGTATAAATGGCCAGCCTTTCATTTTGATACGAACGATATTGAAGCAGCATACTCCTATATGAAGGAGAAAGGTGTCGTTCTCACCACGGCCATTGAGAACGGTCACTGGTTTAATTTTAAAGATCCTGACGGCAATCTCCTTATGATTTGCCAGTAATGACCGTAAGGCGGCTGTTGAGATACGGCTGCTTTTTAAATAGTAAGAGTTATTCTGCAGGAGGGATCGTTGTGCTAAAGCTTTCAAGGGCGGTTGTTATTGTGATGCTAGTTACTGGATGTGCGGGCGGAAATGAAGGCTCTCAGGAAGCTCCAACGGAAGAAATGAATAAGGAGATTGACGTCGTTGTTGAAAATCTGAATGTACCCTGGGAGATTACTAAATCCGATAATACCTTTTACTTAACAGAACGAAGCGGCACAATTGTTGAGGTTGCAAACGGAAAGGTGACAAGACAACCAGTCGACCTCAGTTTTTCAGTTCATGATGAAGGGGAGGGTGGACTGCTTGGTATGCAATTACAGGATTTTTCAAGTTCCAGCACAGCCTTTATCTATCATACCTATCAAGAGCAAGGCGTTACGTTAAATCGCATTGTAAAAGTAAAGCTTGAAAATGGCGTGTGGAAAGAGACGGAGGAGTTGCTCAGTAACATCCCGGGAGCTCAATTTCATAATGGCGGACGGATTAAGCTCGGCCCTGATGGAAAACTATATATCACCACAGGAGATGCTGGACAACCGGAGCTAGCACAGGATGTGACGAGCCTTGCAGGGAAAATCCTTAGAATGAACGTTGATGGGACAGTGCCAGAGGATAATCCGTTCGAGCATTCATTTGTTTATTCCTTTGGACATCGAAACCCACAGGGACTGGCATGGGATAAAAATGGTCAGCTCTACAATTCAGAGCATGGGCAATCCGCTCATGATGAAATTAATGAAATTGAAGCGGGGAAAAATTACGGTTGGCCAGAAATCGAAGGAGATGAGGAAAAAGAAGGCATGGAAACCCCTCTCTATCATTCTGGAAACGATACGTGGGCACCATCTGGCATGCTTGTTTACGATGACCTATTATACGTAGCAGGACTTAGAGGCGAAGAAATAAGAACATTTAAGCTCGACGGAAGCGAAACGAAGAAATACGTTGATAGTATAGGTCGAATCAGGTCTCTCTATCAAGAAGAAAGCATGCTTTATGCGATTACGAACAATAGAGATGGTAGAGGCAATCCTGTTAAAGAAGATGATCGGATGGTGAAAATTGGGGTTGGAGAGTGAACAGTTGAGAAGAGCTGTCATTCATGGCTAAGGGGGAATACTATTAAAGTGGAGGAAATAGTATATTTTAATCATAAAGTTAGGGTGATAAGAGATGGGTAACTGGTTTCCAATACTTTACGATTCGGTCATGGCGCCTTTTGAGAAGTATAGGTTTCGTAAGATTAGAGAAAATCTTGTAACTAGGTCGCAAGGAAGAGTACTAGAAATTGGTTCAGGAACTGGAGTGAATTTCCCATTATATAATGGTGTACTACAGGTAGATGCTATTGAACCAAATCCTTTGATGAGAAAACAATCTCAAAGCAAATTGGAACAAGCAAAAGTCCCCATCTATGTTTATGGGGCAGAGGCTGAAAAATTACCTTTTGAAAATAATACATTTGATAGCGTTGTCGCTACTCTTGTATTTTGTACCATCCCTCACCCCGCTCAGGCTATTAAAGAAATACAACGTGTGTGTAAGCCAAATGCCTCTTTATTATTATTTGAGCATATCAAAATGCACCAACCTGTTTTAGGGAAAACTCAAGAGATCGTAACTCCGATATGGAAAAAAATATGTGATGGTTGTCATTTAAACCGGGATACATTGCAGTTACTTAACCAGTCAAACATGAGGATAAATAAAGTTGAATCCTATTTCAAAGGTTTATTTATAGTGATAGAAGCTTCTAACAAACAATAACTTGAGTTATTTGAAATGGTTTAGATTTAATAAGGGATAGTGAGAAATAAGATTCACTGTTTGCAATTAAGTATGAAGAATCAAATGAAATTAAGGTGAATTTAATAGGTGGGAACTGTAAATGACAAAACCAATTGTTACTCTTAAGGAATATAACCCTGAATGGAAACTACAATTTGAAGATGAAAAGAATAGAATAATTGGTGTTTTAAGAAAGAAAGTTATTGGGATTGAACACTTCGGGAGCACGTCTATCACGGGACTGGAAGCGAAGCCAATCATTGACATTCTGTTAGGTGTACAAGACTTTAGATGAAGCTGACATGTTTATTAGTCCGTTACGCAAAATTGAATATGAATACATTCCTAAACCCGAATTGAAAGATAGAAGGTTTTTCCGGAAGGGATCCTTTCATTTGTATATTTGTGAATATAAGGGTACACAGTGGGTTGAAAAAAACTTGTTTCGTGATTATCTTAGGTTACATCCAAAAGCAGCAGAAGAGTATGCACAATTAAAAAAAGAACTTATAGTGAAATATATCGAAAGACCTACATATACAAAGGGAAAAGAGCCTTTTATCAAAAGGATTATTGAAAAAGCTAAGATGGAAAGGAATCTTCATTGATGATACCACCAAAACATATTGTCTCAGCGGCATCTATAATCATAAATGAAAAGAATGAAGTTCTATTAATTAAAGGACCAAGGCGTGGATGGGAAATGCCTGGTGGACAGGTGGAAGAAGGAGAATCACTGAAAGACGCGGCAATAAGAGAAACAAAGGAAGAATGCGGCTTGGATATTGAGGTAACAAAATTCTGCGGTGTTTTTCAAAATGTCAGTAGATCAATATGCAATACACTATTTTTATGAAGACCAGTTGGAGGAAACCTAACTACAACCTCTGAAGCTTTAGAAGTGGGTTTCTTTCCAATTGAGCTTGCATTAAAAATGGTAACCTGGGGAAATTTCAAACAAAGAATTGAGTATTGCTTAAATGAAGAGTTTCAGCCGTTTTATGTAGAATTCTAGTTTTACTTAATTTACAGCACTATATCAAAGTATTAGGCATATGCACTGGCACATTCACTATGGAGAGTATTAGTAAGATATTAAACTAGGAGGACATATGGAACTACCATATCGTTTTCAACAGTCCGTGCGTTTCTACTTTAAAGCAGAAGGGGAAGCCTGGCTACAAAAGTTGCCGTCTTTAATTCAAAACTGTGAAGATAAATGGACTATGAAGATAAAAGAACCTTATTCGCTCTCCATCAATTACGTTGCACCCGCGGTAATGGAAGACAGAACTAAGCTAGTTTTGAAGCTATGTATACCGGGGGATGGCTTTCTTGATGAGGTGGAAGCTTTGAAATTATTAGGGGAAAAGGGAATTGTTCAACTGATCGATTCTGATAGAGATAATGGAATTATTATTCTTGAGAAACTATTACCCGGGCATACTCTCGCAGAAGTAAAGGATGATGAGGATGCCTGTCGGATAGCAGCTGATGTAATGAAAGATTTATCCGTTCGTGCACCTGCATATACTCGGATTCCTACAACCAAGGTAAGAGAAGAAGGACTTCAAAAAATGATAGATCAAAATCCAGAGGGTGTTGGCCCTATATCCCGGGCGACGTTAGAACGGGCATTAAGGATTTTCACATCCTTAAATCAAACAATTAAAAAACGCTTGCTTCTTCATGGGGATTTTCATCATTATAACGTTCTTGCCTCTGGACAGGGTAGGTGGACGGCGATTGATCCTAAAGGGTTAATCGGTGAGATGGAGTATGATTTGATACAGTTTATGCTTAATAAATTACCTGATCAGGGAGTTTATGGTGTAATCGAAAAGCGGGTGGAAATCTTCGTGAAAGAACTTGATCTAGATAAAAAAAGGTTACTTCTCTGGGGTTATTGTCATACGGTATTAGCCACCTCATGGACAGTTGAGGGCGAAACATTTGATGAGAGCTTTTATCAAGGGATTGAGATTTTTGAAAAGCTCTACATAGCTAATTTTGGTCCTTTGAAGGACACATTCATACAATAGTCAGGCACGCTGTCCCATAAGTGGCCCAAGCAGTCCGTTTGAACCCGTTGGTGGATTAAAGTTGAAGGTTAGTGTTAGTGTATAGAATAGTAAGTGGTTCTTAGCTAAATAAGGAGTGTTAGTTGTGGCTGAGATTAAAGAGTTGGAAAGTAGTAAATCAATGATGAAAAAAGCGTCTGAATTTTATAATGAAATCTGGAAATCTAACGATAGAATGGTAGAAGATCGATTTATCAAGCACACAGGATGAAAGGTTCATGTATTTAATGGATGGTGTTGGAAGGTTAACAAATTCTTTGTTCGAATGTTCCCTTCAATTTCATGGAAAATATAGTTATATCGTAGAATGTGAAACTTTTGATCGCTTCTTTCGTATTACAGTTAGATCAGGAGAGGGGTACTAAAATGAAAAAACATGCTATGCTCTTGTCGTTGATATTCCTTCTCTTCGTCGGAGGATGTTCGTTCCTTACTGATGTTAATAACACATTAACTTATGTAGATGAAGCTACAGAATACGCAAATGAAGCCAGTGCTTTTGCGAATGAAGCTCCGTCGCTAGCTGAACAGGCAATCAATGATCAGCAGGCACTTGAGGAATTCGAAACAAGACTGAAAGAAATGAAGCAGGATATTGAAGAATTTAATGAGCTTGAGGCTCCTGAAGTAGGGGCTGATCTCCATCAGCAAATTGTAAAAAATAACAACAAAGCTACAGATGCGATTGATCTTTTTTTAACTAATATCCAGGATGGACAGCTTGATCCATCCCTGCTTGAGAATACAGAAGCTTTTCAATCACTGAATGAGATTACAAGTATTATCAATGAGATTAAACAATTGAGGGAATAAAATTGTTTCCTAGAACCGAATGGCCCGCTTTATTAAAGCGGGTTTTCGTTTATTCTAAGTCTTTAGTTGCATCATATTGACAACTTCTGCTCTATCTAAGCTAGGAGGGTATTTTGGTGTAATAATCTTGCTTGTGCAATGTAAAAATCATATTCTATAATCTGTATTACTATTAAGGTGTTGATATATAACAGGAGAATACTTACAATTAAATGTAACCGCTTTAATCAGAAGGAGAGTTGATGGGATGAATGTACCGTTAGTATTGACTGATTTTCTAGACCGGGCTGTTGAGTTATATGGAGAGAAACCAGCTATTATCGATGAGGAGCGCGTCTTGACTTACAGGGAAATGAACGGACGTGTCAATCAACTTTCTCGGGGATTACAGGAACTAGGGGTGGAGAAAGGCGATAAAGTAGCTTATCTGGCCCCTAACACAGCAGAAATGCTTGAAGGGTTTTATGGCGTTTTTCAGATTGGTGCAATTATGACGCCATTAAACACCCGCCTGAAACCAGCGGACTACCAATTCATTCTAGAGCATAGTGGAAGCAAGGTTTTATTGGTTGACGAAGTGCTTTATCCTCTCGTGGAAGAGATTTTACCGGAAATCTCTCAACTAGAAAGTGTTATTATTCACGGTAAGGCTAATGAAGGATCTATCGCTTATGAGCCATGGCTTGCCTCTTTTTCAAGTGCCCAATTTGAGAGGGTTGAAATAGAAGAAACTGATATTGCGTCATTATTATATACAAGTGGCACAACTGGAGATCCAAAGGGTGTTTTACTCAGTCATCGTGCTAACTACCTTCATGCGTTGTCAGCTATGCACCATTTACGTGTTCATGACCAGGATACTTTGCTCCATGTTCTTCCGATGTTCCACGTCAATGGTTGGGGCTCTCCATTTTATTATACGGCAAATGGCGCGACACAGGTTATGTTACGAAAAATAGATCCAAAACTCATTTTTGAAAAAATAGAAAAGTATGGCGTAACGGTATTACATATGGCGCCAACAGTTCTTAATATGGTAATCGAAAGCTTTGAAAAAGAAAAGCCGACAATCAATCAAAATGTTCGCGTTGTGATTGCAGGATCTGCACCGCCATCTGCTTTCGTTAAAAAGGTAGAAGAGGATTTAAGATGGAAATTCATTCAGGTATATGGCATGACTGAAATATCGCCGTTGATTACCACATCGGAACTTAGGTCTATGGATCTCGAACGTCCTTCTGAAGAAAAGTATCGTCTCAAAGCAAAAGCGGGATATGCCATGATTGGAAGTAAAGTGAACGTTGTAGATGAACTGGGTGTAGAGGTACCCCATAATGGAAAAGCGATTGGTGAAATCATTACAAGAACGAACGGAGTGATGGAGGGGTATTATAAAATCCAGAAGCAACGAATGCAGCTATTCATAACGGCTGGCTTTATACTGGAGATATGGCAGTCGTGGATGAAAACGGTAATATTGAGATTGTTGATCGGAAAAAAGATGTGATTATTAGCGGAGGTGAGAATATATCCTCAATTGAAGTGGAAGGTGTTTTATATGAACACCCATCGATCCTGGAAGCTGCGGTGGTATCCATTCCGCACGAAAAATGGGGTGAAGTCCCTCATGCGGTAGTTGTCTTAAGAGAAGGTGAAACGTTACTTGAGGATGAACTTATAGCGTTTTGTCGTGAAAAAATGGCTCATTTTAAAGTGCCTAAAAGTGTTTCTTTTATCAATGAATTACCAAAAACCGCATCAGGTAAGATCCAAAAAGCTGTAATCCGTAAATCGTTCTGGAAGGACCAGGGGCGAATGGTTAACTAAGTTCTCACAATCGAAGTGTTCTAAAAAGGAGCAGATGTATAGCTTCTTCCTTGTAAATTGAAATGGGGTGATTGATTGACGGCAATTCATTAATCAAGCAATAGTGATTCCCAACTTATCTCAAAAATTCTTACAAGGAGAGTTGAAATGGTTAACGATCAATGTCCTTTTTGTCATCCGCAAATGGATTCAAAACAACACATTATATTTGAAAATGCTCCATGTTATTTCTTACAGCACGATAAAGAACAAGATGTGTTAGAAGGATCAGGGTTAATTGTCCCTAAAGAACATCATGGGAATGCGTTTGAGTTAACGATAGAAGAATGGAACGATACATATGCAGGAAAAGGATTTAGGTATTGGCTCAAGCAGTCAGATAATAGGAGAATAGAAAAAGGGGACAGATAAAGTATTACCCTATCTGTCCTCTTTAGTTTTGGTTTTGATCATGCCTTATTTGAAAATACCAAACGGTTTTCCCACAGGAAGGGTAACTTTACCGAAATGGGTGTTCAAAACGCTAGCAGCTGAGCCATAGAAGCTTAAGATAGCGATCATAAACTCTGCTACTGCAGCGAGCAAATGCATTCCTTCAGGTAGAATACCAAGTGTAGAGAATGTCAGACCTATAAATAAGAAATCAATAAAGACGAATATAAAAAATAGCACTTTATGAGTTTCCATCGCGCCAACAGTCATAAATAAGCTGAAGATTAAGTAGCCAATATACGCAATTCCTAATTGCTTTGGATCAACAGCGCTTGCTGCAGCTTGGCCGAACACACCGAATTGGATTAACCATGAAGTTCCAACACCGAGCCAGAATAGTCCAAATGCCCCGAAGGCCGTTGTTCCAAATGTATTGTTATGCTTTGCATCTAGAAAGCTAGCAAATAGCTGCGCAATTCCACCCAGAAAAATAGCCCATGGTAGAACGAAGGAAACTCCTTCTGTCCAACCGAGCTTTGCAGAAGATGCAACGAGTGTAACCATAGCTAGTCCGAATAATCCAATAGCTGAAGGATCGGCTGATACCATTTGCACCCGTTGTGTTGTTTGTGTGTTATTCATGTTGAGACCTCCTATTAAACATACTTGACTAATTTACATAAAAAAATGGATAGATGCAATAGCAAAAATTGAAGAGGGCACAGTGGATCTTGAAAGTGAATTTGCTACTAGCTTGTTGAGACTGGAAAGATAACGCTCTCATATAAGAATGGAAATAGAATAAAAGTTTCTAGTAGGTAAATGTTTTTTATAGAGGTTTTTGTGAAGTTTAACAGAATGATAAAGAAAGCTCTGAATTTTTCATCTTTCTGTACAATAAAGCTTTAACTCGCTAGAGATTGGAAGTACAATGGATAGATAGTATAGTAGCAACCTCTATGTGAGAGGTTACAGTTTTTTTAAGAATTTATTACTTTCAAGAGAGTAAGGAGTCCTGACAATGAGTAATGATCTAGAAATCGTGAAATGCACTAACCTGAAACCAAAACCAGAGAAGGATCAAATTCCTTTCGGAAGAACCTTCACAGATCACATGTTTATTATGGATTATGAAACAGATAAAGGGTGGTTTGAGCCGCGTATTATTCCTTATGAGCCAATTACGTTAGATCCTGCAGCTATGATTTTTCACTATGGACAAACTGTTTTTGAGGGATTAAAGGCGTATCGTTCAGGTGATCGAATATTGTTATTCCGTCCTGAGAAAAACTTCGAGCGTTTAAACCGATCAAGCGAGCGTTTAAGCATTCCACCGATTGATGAAGAAAGAGTGATGGAATACCTGAAAGAACTGGTTAGCCTTGAAAAAGATTGGGTTCCTTCAACACCAGGAACTTCACTTTATATTCGTCCATACATCATTGCGACAGAACCTAACCTTTCTGTCGCTCCATCTCATACGTATAAACTAATGATCATCCTTTCACCGGTTGGCTCATACTTTTCTGGAGGGTTAACACCAGTCAAAATAAGTGTGGAGGATAAATTCACTCGTGCAGTTAAAGGTGGAACGGGAATGGCCAAGACTGCCGGTAACTATTCTTCAGCTTATCAAGCGCAGGCAAAAGCATACAAAGATGGAAATGCTGATGTATTGTGGCTGGATGGGGTAGAGAAACGATTTATCGAGGAAGTTGGAAGCATGAACATTTTCTTCAAAATCAACGGAGAAGTGGTTACGCCTGCACTAAACGGCAGTATTTTGCAGGGGATTACTCGAATGTCAGTTATTGAATTACTGAAGAAATGGGACATCCCAGTTACGGAACGTAAAGTATCGATTGAAGAGCTCTACCAGTTATCTGAAAAAGGCTTGCTAGAAGAAGCGTTTGGTACAGGAACAGCTGCCGTTATTTCACCAGTTGGTGAATTAAACTGGCAGGGCAAGAAAATCGTGATCAACAACCACGAAATCGGAGAGCTTTCGCAGAAATTGTACGATACCATCACAGGCATTCAAACCGGAAAGCTTGAAGATCGATATGAGTGGACGATAGCAGTGAAGTAGTGATTTTAATTTGACAAAGAACCACCTCATACCTTGAGGTGGTTCTTTGTCATGGTTATAAGACTAGTTGATCTGAACTTGTCGATTTAAAGCTATGAATTGGTACCACAACTCGATGGTGGGAGAAATTTGTTCCTCATCATTCATTGAGGTCCAAAAAAATACAGGATACGGGTTTAAATCGAAGAATGTAGCTAGATTTGAGAGTCTCTGACTGTTTATAAGAAGCTTTGTCAACAGGCAGGAATTTACACATAGACGCATGGAATACTGTTAGAAAATCAACGGGGAGGAATGAAGATGACAAACAGTACAATGATGATTTCCAGGGTGGCTTCCATGTTGAATGTGTCCCGTCATACATTAAAATTATGGGAGGAGCAGTTTGCTCCATTTCTGACAATACCACGCGATGAGAATAATGCCCGTACGTATACAGTTGGCGACATTGAAGTGCTTCAATTAATTAAGAACTTGAAGGAGAGTCGTGCAGGAGATGATGTAATAACAAGTGCTCTTGAATTGCATATAAGAGAAACTCCTGACTTTCGAGAGCCAGCTATACCACAGAAAAGGGAAGGGGAAGAAGACATTCGTTTATCCTTATCTAAAATTGTATCGTTTGTAGAATCAGATGAGGTTAAGCAGTTACTAAAAATAGATGATACGGTGAAAAGGTTAGAAAAAGATATTGTTCATCAGGTCCATGAAATTGTGCATGAAGAAATTGCTACGGCATCGGACGCTCACGCGACGATCAACCAGATGGAACTTAATAACATTGGAAAGAAAATCGATGCGCTGGCTGATGTTTCAGTCGATGAGCGTGAATTGTACCAGTATGAAATTACGAAGGAGAGGAAAATTTCAGAAGATCATATGTCAGCGAGAGAGGAAAGACTGATGGCAATTGTCCAGGATCGATTTCGAGAGGAAAGTGCTAAAATACAAGACCCTAAATGGGGCGTATCAAAAATCAAAAATATTTTCGGTTTTGCCAAATAACAGATTGAGATAGAGAGGGAGAAATCTGAATGGGGGAAGATGAAATGGATCAAGTCAAAATGATGTTTTCCATACTCAGTCTCCTCGTCGCTGCTACATTCGCTGCTCTCTATATTTATATTTTTTCACTGCACACAGAAGTAAATGGTTCAAAAGTGAAGACTTCAGATCACGTTGTTTCCGCCGCTTCTTTTCCTACTGAATATGGTCACGTTGAAGATTTTGTCGCCGATTTCCATGCTTTTTATAACCGAACAACAGGCTATGGGATGATCGATCGAAAGCTTGATGTGGAAGCTCAAAAAATGCAGGCAGATGCTGCAGTTGCATATATTACGATTTTTCTTGATAAAGGGGTAGCACATGAAGACCTTGAGAAAGATTTGAAATCGATTAAGGAGCTCGCGAGTAGTGAGCCAAACACATTGGAAATTCGCACACTCCACAGGTATTTCCATGATCTCGATAAAGCGATGAATCACTATGACCATGAGGATACGTTTGGGGTGACTGAAACCTTTGGGGATGAATAGAATAGTGAAGAAAAAGAATAGTATGATTCTTTAAAAGCGATATCTTAGGTCTTAAATGACAGGATGTCGCTTTTTAGTTTTGAATCAAATAACTGGTTGTTGAAACAAAGAATTGAGATAGAAAAATAAAGAGGCTTCCGAGAATGATAGAGGAGGTTAAGTTTTAACTAGGGGAATTTCAAATAATATTTTTATCATTAGTTTTGCACTGAAGTTAAGAATGAAGGGGAGGCAGAAAATATAAAAGACTAGAAGTCACATGATTGGTGACTTCTAGTCTTTTATTTATTCGTCATAAAATTCATGATCTGTTTCAAACAAAAGATCTTCCTGGCAGGATAGGCAGTCATTGAAACAGCGATTAAAGTCGAAAGGAAATAATGCACGGCAAACATTTGAACAATAACGAGTACAGCTAGGAGCAGTTTCCCGTTCGCTTGTCTCAACATTTATCGAATTTTTTTGATTCAGATATAACCTTGGTTTCGCTGCGCTACGCCGTTTTCCCATGTACGACACCTCCTTCCTTAATAACGTATGTTCAAACCGAAGGACATGCTTATACGCTTATCCCTTTTTTATAATGTTTAAAGGACACCCCTGAGCAAATTCAATGAAATGATTGACTAATTTCCCTTTTTCTAGCAAGCTTAGAAACATAGTAATAAATACCTCTATTCTTAAGAGATACATAAGACCAACGAATCAGTACATTTCAACAATACATAGTATATTAGTTACCAGGTTTAGGTCTTTATAATATTCAAAAGGAGTTGGATTGAAAATTGCCCTCAACGAAAACATTAGTTATTTCAATTACTGCAATGGTTGTACTAATACTGGGTCTTGCCTACTGGTTTATTGCGGATTTGGATTCGAGTTTAAAAGAAGAAAAAGGGATTACTGAAACGTCGGCTGAGGAGTCAGATGAAGAAATTGATCCAGCTCGTTATATCGATGATGGAGAAAATTCCACTTTAGACAATGGAGTTCCTACAGAAACACACTTTATGGACACGCTTCATGGCATGACGCATCAAAAAGTTGTTGCTGATAAAAAATGGACTCTTGTTGAAATGACCGATGAGCGAATTAGCAATATGCTTGCAACACTGGCAAAGATAAAAGGCAAGAATGAATATGAAAACTATGACTTCTATTACGATACGTTGTTACAGTGGAGCAACGGAAACTTTCGAAACTCTGTTGAGGTGCACAATCGGATTTGGAGGATGCAAGGGGGAACGATTGGAAGGGCTGAAAGATTAATGACAACTGAAGAAGAGAAGGAGTTTGTGGCAGAAAACTTTTGATAAGCGGTGATTCACCGCTATTTTTTATTTGTTGATTTATGATTATTCTCACCAATTTGTTAAACTATAAATAGCTAATAAAATGATCATTGGAGGGTGAAGCAATGGAACATGATAAAGAGAATCACCAGTTTGAGAACAAGTTGATTCACGAAAAGTCACCCTATCTGTTGCAGCATGCTTATAACCCCGTCGAATGGTATCCATGGGGGGAAGAAGCATTTGCAAAAGCGAAACGCGAGAACAAACCTGTTCTTGTATCTATTGGGTATTCGACGTGTCATTGGTGTCATGTGAGTTGTTATACTGATGAATAGATTGATAGAAAGCAATAAAGGAAGGGAATTATCCCCTTCCTTTTTTATTATGCAGATAAAAGTTCATTTAGTTTGTTAAATGTTTCTACTCTATGTCTTCTTACTTCTTTAAAGGCTATTTCTAATTTATTCTTATTCCAATTACAGGTTTTAAATATGATAATCATTACTTTTAATTTGCCTCTAAAATTTCCAACAAGTGTGTTTTTGAGTTTCAATTGGGTTATTATTTTTTGATAATATACAGAAATTTGTAACAAAAATAGAAGTGGGAGATGAAAGAATACTAGTAGACCAAGAAACATTTTTTTCCAAAAAATCAGTTGATATACATCATTAATGCTTTGAAAAAAATTCCTAAATGAAAAAAAGATAATAAGTAATCCTAGTATTGTTATGAAAAAATTGGAAAAAACCTTCAATATAAAGAATTCTTGATTATATTCACCTAATGCAACAAACAAAGTGAGAATTGTTGCAAGGAATACTATTAATAACTCCCAACCTAAATGGAAAGTATATTCACCTATTATATACATTGGGACAATACTAAATTTAATAATTTCTTTGATCATTTTGGAAAGTTCTACTTCATCATATTTAGTCAATACTAAAACTATCATAGGAATTATTGTAAAAATTAGCAGCTTTATATAGTCTTTTAATAAATCAAGTCCAGTTACAAGTCCAGTTTTATTAAGTAAAAATAAGAGTGCCCCTAAATATACCAATATGATTATGAATGCAAGATATTTAAATAAACTTAAGCTCATTTTAATTATCTTTAGGATGAATTTCCCTCTATTAATTTTTATTAATGTAATTAATCCAATTAGAATAAAGAAGAATGTCCAAATTATCATAGCCCATTCTCTAGTATTTAGTAGAATCTTAGTTTCCTCCAAACTATTAAGTTATAAAAAACATTAATGTATACTCTTTATTTTCTTTTGAAAGAATCTTTAGTGAATTCTTTAATTTTTTCTGTTCTTTCATCTGGTGGAAGATCAATATTATTTACTATTTCTTTAAATTCTATGGACATTTTATAAATATCTTCTGCTATTTCATTTGTTTCATCTTCAAATTTTTTATATTCAACCTTTAAGTCTGAGAGATAAACACTTATACCAATACCCATAAATACAGAGAAATTATTGATTGGTACTATTAAGTTTTCATTCTGAAATAACATATTAACTACTTTTAATTGGGGCAGGATAAATATTGCAAAAACAGCCAAACCATTGATAACAGATATAACCTTAACACTGTGTATTTCTATTAACCTAGACAATTTACCTAATGTTCTTGGATTTCTTTCAAGCCCTGTTGTGTCTACGCCTTCTCTTTTAAAAACTATCATGAGGTCTGATTGCTTTGTTTCCATTTTTCTTAGGTGTTGAATAATATTGTGATGAAAGGTTATATAATCAGTAACCATGAAAAGTACACCTGCAATAGCTAAACATGTAGGATATACTGTGTCTAAAATGAAATACTCTAAACCAAAAATTTCTAATAAATTCAAAATAGCTAAAGTCATAAATGAGTAACCCATGTATTTTGTTATTCTCATATTAAACTCCTTTATTATACAATAATGGTTTAAATCTCCTCTATAATAATACTTCAAAATTATGTAATTGTAATCTATAGATTAATAACTGCCCCTTTATTGGAGTTTATAATAGTGTATGTTGAAGGGGAATTTCAAAATAAAAACTCTCCCATTCATGAGAGAGTTGATTTATACTATCTTAAGAAGTCATTTGAACACCATTAATACTATTAGCACCTTCAAATAATATTCTTTCATCTCCAAGCTTAAAAGCATGATTTCTTGGCAATTGTAAAGCAGTATTTACTCTTTCAATAAACTCTAGTTTAGTTGAATCATCCATAGCAAAATCAACAATAATAATTTTAAGTGGTTTAGGATTTTCATTTTTTCTAGATTTTTTCAATCTGTCAATTATTGCCTTGTTTATGTGTTCATCTCTAAAGCTATAACCAACAATATACAATTCATCACACAATAGCTCATCTATAACCATAGCCTTTTTGAATTCCGTGTAGTAATAGTTGAAAGGATTTTGTTGAACTTTTAAACTTTTTCCACCACCTGTAACAATTGAAGGAATAACTCCATGTTCAAAAATATTGTCATATAAATTGTTATCTTTTAAAGCTTCTGTAGTAATCTTGAAAAGTCTTCCACTTTTGAGATCTTTAAAGGAAGATAATGACCCATGCAGGTGATGTAACCTTACATTGTTTTCATAATTAACAGGATGGATTTGTTTGCTTCTGTCTGGATCAAAGTAATATTGCCAATCATTCTTGATTGCTGACCATTGTTTAGCTCTAAAATGAAAGTCTGCAAACTTCTCACTTTCATAATAAGTTAATAATATAGTTTCTAAAAGCAAATCAAAATTCAATGTGAATAAATCTATTTCATCAGAAGTATCAATTGTATCAACTAACCATTCAACAAAAGGTTGTAATTTATCAGTGATGTCTTTTTGTTTAACATTATTAATAATTAAATCAAGAATTGAGGATGTATATTCATGAATGATTGTCTTAATAGCTTCAATATGCTTCTCAATCTCAGTGTTTTCTAATTTGTAAGCATCCAAAAAGTTTGATCCTTTTTCACCATTTAAAAAATCATTGTAGTGAGCCAATGAATCATACACTTGTTCAATAGAGGAAATAGCTTCCTCAAAGTCTAGTTGTGAGTAATTTTCTTTCATGTGATGCTCAATAAAATCTCTATGTTCTTCATCTAACCTATCAAAGAATCTTTCAGTAATAGATTTCAAACTAAAATCAGGGTTTAGACCTACTGATAAACCATTACCTGTCAAAACTACCCTTTTCATAAAATCCCCTCCCTATGATAATTTTACCAGAAAAGGAGAGTTGATAAAAATCATTACCTGCCCCTGCCTTAATTGGTAGGGGTTTTTTGTTGAAATGGAAAATTACCATTCTTTCATACAGATCAATTTAAAGAGAGGTGTGTTAATGGATATTAAGTAGGTGACTGAAGAGGGTGAAGAGTTTTTCATAAGAGATTATGGAGATCAGGAAGCTAGAATTATGGATTAGAATAGCAGAACATATTGATAGTAGGGCAGTAGTAGTTCAACAAGTTAGGAGGAAGATAGTTTGATCTAAAAAGAAAAGAAGTTGGGGACTATGCCAGACTTTATAAAGGCAATTACTATTATATTAAGAAAAGGGATGCTGATTATCACTTACAGCAGGGAAATGTTGAGATTACAACTTATGGAAAGAAAATGAATTTAGGTAAGCACATGAATCTATAAGTCTTTTTTTGATTGAAATTTTATGATGGAAATTAATTTAATATCTTTTAACTTAAATGTAATAGATGTATAATTGGGGCAAGTTGTAAAAATAGGGGGGAAATGGTTGTTTAAAAAAATTACTATTGCAGGGGCAATGAGCACACTTTTAATTTTAGGTGCTTGTGGTGGAGCAAATGAAGAAGCAAGCACAAATAATCAAGGAACACAGGGGACTAACCAAGAGTCATCTACCAATCAAGAAACAAAAAAAGAGGAAGATAGCAAGCAAGATGATGATGGGAACACTGTACTTGAGAAAGTTGGGGAAATTGAAGAAAGTAATGGGACAACAGCAGAACTGTTAGCTCTCTTTGATGGAGAACAACCAGTTTTTGATGGAGATTTCTCAGTAACAATTAATACTGTTAAGATAATTAAAATAACAGAAGCAAGTGAAGAAGCAATCCAGTCAATTGAACTTAATGCTATGATGGACAGTGGAACATTAGAAACTCCATTCACATACTTACAGACAGAATATACAGTCCAGAATAACACTGGTAAGCCTATTATGTGGAATGAATTTGAGCAGACAGTAGTAGGCAAAAAACAAATTGACTCACTTATGACTGATTTCATGGTCACTGCTGAGGAACCTTCTGGGACTATTCTTTCAGATACAGAGTATAAAGGAACACAGGCAATAATGATTGATAACACAGATGTTGATTCAATCAGATACATGGCAGGAACAGTTTATGATGATGAATCATACACAGAACTAGAAAAAGGCAAAGAGGTAACAGTTGAATTAGAAAGATAAGGGAGCCAATAGGCTCTCTTTATTTTTATAGTCTCACATAAAATGGTATCCTACTGATAGCTCAATATCTTATTAAAGAGTGCTAACAATGCAATTTGTATTGAAAGAGGTTGTTTTATTTTAAGGTTCTGAATTCCTTCAAAAGGACTTAAAATGCTTTTGGAGTTAATATTAATATTGTACCAAAGTCCTCCAATAAATTTCTACACATTATAAAAGGTAAGGTGAATCCATGTTATTATCTAAGCAATACCCACAAGGATCAGGAGTTTATATGATAAAAAATCTACTAAATGGCAGGTTTTACATAGGAGCATCTAACTGTGTTTATCAAAGAATATTAAATCATAAATCAGAATTAAATAGAGGCATTGGTACTAATAAAGCACTTCAGAAGGATTGGCAGGAATATGGTGTTGATGCATTTGCATTCATGACACTAGAAGTTTGTCCTAAAGGATTGATAAAGGAAAAAGAGGATGAGTGGTTAAGAAAAGCAAAAGTAGCTGAATCTGAATTGGCTTACAACAAGAGCTATAGAGCATACATTTATTAATTAAGTAATGGGGCAGGGGTAGTTTTAAATATTCATGACAAATACCAAATAGATGACAATAACTATCTGCCCTGCTTTATTGTGGTATTAGCCCAAAAAAAGAGACTGATCTCAAAAGAGTCAGTCACAAGAAAATTGCCAAATAATGACAATATTAATTATATTATAAAAGTTGTATAAAGCAATCTATTTTATTGTAATTTTTTTAACATGAGATATTGAAAAACACTCATTCAATGTTTTAACCTGTTCTTTAGTTAAAATGATGTTTTCACCAGCATTAAACAAGGTTTGTCCTTTTGCAACAGCTTCAGTAAACTGTTTTCCAGCAGTCTGATCTAATACTTCATCTGTTTTGAGATAAATTCTCTTAGTAGCTTTTGCTTCAAATTTCTCTTGTGTCATTAATAATCACTCCTTTTATACTTCTCTGTAAAAGCCTTTTCCATAATCCTTAAACTTATGTTCATTCTCTTTAAATACTGATTCTGCTAGTTTCTCAGCTTCTTCCTCATACTTTGCCTGATCTTTTCTTTCTTCATCTATAGCCTTATCAACTTCTTCCTCATCTGCATCCACAAAAGAGGCAATAGCATCCTTATTTACATATGTTCCACCTACAAAGAGGTATTTGTCACTGTTAGCAGTAACATGCTCTCTAAGTGGCCTGTAATTGAACTCTAAAGCATCCACTTCAATAGTTTTGCCATTAAAGAGGGTTACTCTTGCATTTCTATTAGGTTTACTTTCTTTCAAGCTGCTTACCTTTGCACCATAGAATTCAGTGTATTTATTAGTTTGTTTCTCTACTTCACTAGCCTTTCTTTCCTGCTTTTCTCTAAACCACTCAACTATTTTATCAGTGCTCATTCCAGCAATTTGTAAAAGCATTGCCTGTTCTTTATCAATTTTCACACCTTCAACTACTATTTCCTTGCTCATCTTTTGTCTCATCTCCTATAAGGTATTTACCTTCTCTTGTATTCTGGGGCAGAAGGGGTTGGACTACTCCATGCCACAAAAAAAGGGCACACATAGAGTCAGCTAATATTATGCTGAAACATATGTATACCTTTTATGCTGATCTATATGAACCTTATAAAGAGTTAGTTATGTAAGGAGAGGCTTCTGAAGACCTCTCCCAATTCAGAAGATTCAAAGGAGTTGTGAATCTTTAGAGAAATAAAGAAGAACTACAAGCATCTATTTTTTTCTCTCATACTTATAGTTCCTCTCTGTAGGTGTATTTGCTACTTTTTTGACCAATTATCAAAATTTCTTTAAATTATTTATTTAACCTGCCCCAACTTGCCTTTAAGTGTATTAATGATAATTAGAGGACTGTTAGCAGTCCATTGTGAAGATACTTCTGAACAATGCTATTAATATCTTTTAGTAATTAACAATCTTTCCAAGTATTCAAGATTGGGCTAAAGCCCTTGAGTTAATTATTTAAGTGATTTCCCCATCTCCTTTTCAAAAAAATAGTAAAAAAAGTTTTTCCTCTTCCCTTGGGGAAGGTCTGCTCTTATAGTTCATGTTAGTAGGTGGGAATATATGTTCCTATAAATCCTCAATCCCTTGTGGCTCAAGGGGTTTGGCTGTTTTGGTGGTTTTTATCTATTATATTAAATCTTTATGACAATTTTAATTTCAGAAAAATTTGAGGTTGAGTTTACAATTTCAGTGTATCTCTTTGTTGAAGAAGGGTAGGAGGATTTTCTTTAATGAAGTAAAGTACCCTTTTACAGATATGAAAAATGATAGATATGTGATAGTGGTGCCAGTTTCATATTTTTGGAATATTTAGAAGGGACAGCCCTTATAGACCCCCCACTAATCAATGTAAGTAAATACTTAAAAACATACATTCATTTCATTGATAAGACTATGTTTGTAAGAATGAAGATGATAAATTCAAGCTAGTTAAAAAAACATACATTCAAAACATTGATATGACTGACTTGAAAGGAAGATAACTAATGACTACTAAGAATCAAGTTAAAGATGTGCAACCTATCAGAAGTAAGGAACAGATTGAGGATATGAAATGGTCTTTAAAGAAATGGTGTGGTGAAAGAGACTACATATTATTTCTCATTGGAATTAACACAGGATTAAGAGTAGGGGATTTATTGAGATTGAAAGTTAGTGATGTAAGAGGGAAAAGGAAGCTAGTTTTACATGAAGGAAAAACAAAGAAACCAAGGACAATCAACCTTGCAAACATCTATGATGAAATACAGTCATATATCAATCAGATTGACTCTGAGTGGCTTTTTCCATCTAGGAAAGGGTTAAGCCCTATATCCACTACACAGGCATACAGACAGCTTAACAAGGCTTCTCACATGGTAGATATTGATGAGGGGATAGGTACACATACTATGAGGAAGACATTTGGTTACTGGTTTTATAAACAAACAATGGATGTAGCAAAATTGCAATTAATCTTAAATCACTCACATCCTGACATAACCTTAAAATACATTGGAATCACTGAAGAAGAGATTGAGAGATCATTAGAAAGTTTCAGTCTTTAGTAGTTTCCACTCCATTTCAGCCCCAAGGGTTAAGCATTAAGTACCTTTTTAACCTGCCCCAATACTTCTTTAAGAGATTCTAACAAGAAAGGGATACTTCCCTTTCCCCTCTTCCAGAGGGGGTGTGTTACCACACCTAGTAATGTAATAACTACTAACTAATACAATACCCTATACAAAATTTCCTTTCAGTCATTTTTCTTTTTAACTTATAGTTCATCTCTGTATGGCATTTTGGGCACTTTTTGTGTTGTTAAATTCAGGGGATTCCAATTTGTAATCAGTATTATACATATATTTCAGTTATTTTCTTATGCATTAAATTGATCAGCATTACACTAGTGTTTATTTGCTAATGGAGGTAACAAACAAGAAAGTGTACTTTATGGTTTTATAGAAAGGTAGTGAGAGTAAATTGGGTTATAACAAGTAAAATACAGTTACTCTAAAATCATTACTTCCATGAGGTTTGTTTCTAAATAAATCCAAATATGGGTAGAGGGGGCAGGTTTGAGTGTCTAATATCATACTCAAATAGCCTATAAACCCCAAAAAAAGTTCTGCCAATTTTAACCATTATTATACAAACTCTTATAAATTATTATTTTAAATAATAATCAATTAATATATCAACACTTGATACATCAGTAATTTACATTATTAACCATTTATAGTGAGTGTCAATTTTCAGGGTTTTTGTTTGATAGATAGTGTCAGTGACAGGCTTTTGCCCTGTATGTCATACTTAAATTAAGCAAAAAAACAGCATTGCTGATGGGTGGTAAGTAGCAGGAAGTCAATAAAGATTTGTACAAAAACTTCATTTGATAATGATCAAAGCACACAATAATAGGAGGTGTAAAGAAAAGATGAGCAGAGAAGAGCAGAGTAGAGATGTGAAAGTGGTGGTTAATGGAAAACCAAACTTAGAAAAACTGGCATTAGCACTAAATGAGATTTTCACAAAAATTGATGTTGAAAAAGAGGACAACAGATTAAAGCAAGCAGGGTAAGCTAGACTACCTTGCTTTTTTCTATAGTTAATGGTGTAATAAAAAACATGACAAACATATTGTGTTGTAACTATTGAGGTTATAAGAAGGGGTGTAAATATTGATTGCTGAGGAATACCAGAAAAGGATTGCTGAAGGTGGAGTATTAATCTATCTTAGAAAATCAAGACAAGATACAGAAGATGCTTTGGCAAATCATAGGATGATTCTTGAGGGCTTATGTAAGAAGCATGGATGGTCATATGTTATTAAAGAAGAAATAGGGTCAAGTGATAGTATTGAGCACAGAAAAGAATTTAATGAGATTCTTAATGAGGATATACCTAGCAACAATTATTCAGCTATTGTGGTTTATGATCAGGATAGGTTAAGCAGGAATACTGTGGACATAGAAAGGATTAAAGAAAAGCTTACTTTTCATGATGTACTTCTTGTTGATAAGGATGAAAATGTAACTGATTTTGATAATGATACAGATGTAATGGTAAGTGATTGGAAGTCATTTATGGGAACCCAAGAATTTAAGATTATTAAAAGGAGATTGAAAGAAGGGAAAAAGGCTGGTGCCCTAAAAGGTAACTGGGTTAATGGAAAAGCTCCTTATGGCTATGTGTATTCTTATAAATCAAAGAAGCTTGAACCAGATACAGAAGGAAACCCCTCACCTTCAGAAGTTATTAAATCAATATTCCATGATGCCTATGAGGGAGTTAGTACTTCTGATATTGCTTTTAAACTAAATAGAAAGGGTATTCTAAGTCCTAGTGGTATTCATTGGAACAATACAACTATTAACAGGATGCTAAAACAAGGGATTTATCTTGGGAAGACTATATATGGAAAATCTAGTGGATCTGGTCATAAGAATAAAAAAACTACCCCTTTGAAAGTAAAGGAGAAAAGTGAGTGGATTGTTGTTAATAATGCTCATGAACCATTAGTAGCACAGGAAATCTTTGATAATGTACAAGACCAATTGAATAGAAGAAATAAGGTTATTGCCACTAGGAAATCTAAAGTTTCTTCATTATCAGGACTTATAAGATGTAGTTCCTGTGGTGCTGGTCTTTATATTCAAAGAAAAGATAGTGGTAGTAATATTATCAAAAGTTGCTGGAGAAAAGACCCTTTTGGAAACAAGTGTGGTAACAAAGGAATGGCTGAAACAAAAGTTATTGATGCTATCCTTACTGAAATTAAAAAGTATAGAGATGATGTAGCAGAAATTTTAGATAAGGGGCAGGGGGAGAATAACCATAGAACCACATTGCTAAAGGACATTGATTCCTTAGAAAAAGAATTGAAGGGTATTAGTTCAAAGTTTGAAAGAATTGCAGACCTTCTAGAGGATGAAGTTTATACAAAGGAAGTGTATTTAATAAGGAAGGATAAGCTTATCCAAAAACAGAAGGATGTAGAGAATGATCTAATAATAAAACAAAATCAATTGAAGAAACAGGATGCTGTAGAAGATAAAGATAAGTTAGCATTACTGGACATGTTATTAACTAACTTTGATAAGATAGTTGAGGAGAAGGATATTAACAAACTTTTCAAGTCAATAATAAGTCATGTTGATCTTAAGAAAGAAAGCACAAATGATAAAGGGAAAGTCACAGTGAATTTCTCCTAAGTCAAAATGAAAGAAACTTGCAATACTAAAATCTAACTGGAAAGAAGGTGATGCCACCATGTCTAAAGAGAAGTTCACTAACAGATTGGCTAAAGAAAAGAGTCCATACCTGTTACAACACTCTGAGAACCCTGTAGATTGGTTCCCCTGGGGAGAAGAAGCTTTTGCTAAAGCAAAGGATGAAAACAAGCCAGTATTCCTTTCTATAGGGTACTCCTGACAAGGTGTAATAATTCACTTGTCATTGGTGTCATGTCATGGAAAGAGAAAGCTTTGAAGATAAGGAAACAGCACAACTACTCAACGACCGATTCGTAGCAATTAAAGTAGACCGAGAAGAGCGACCTGATATAGATTCAATATATATGAAGGTGTGCCAGGGGTTAACAGGGCAGGGTGGCTGGCCGTTAAATGTTTTTTTAACACCTGAACAAAAGCCTTTTTATGCGGGGACGTATTTTCCAAAAGAGAGTCGTTATAATATACCTGGGTTTAAAGACGCGATACTGCAACTATATCAGCAGTATAAAGAAAACCCTGAGCGGATTACAGGTATTGGCGATAAAATCACGGCCTCTCTCCAGGAGCGTATGAAAGCAGAAGGGGGAGAACTAGGGGAAGAACCGCTGCATAAAGCCTTCCAGCAGATGCAAAATACATTTGATACGATTTATGGTGGATTTGGACAGTCGCCGAAGTTCCCATCTCCTCATATGCTGATGTATTTGCTTCGTTATTACCGGACGTATGAGAATGACCTTGCATTAACAATGGTTACGAGAACGCTTGACGGAATGGCAAACGGAGGCATTTATGACCATGTTGGCTTTGGTTTTGCGCGTTACTCGGTTGATCAGGTATGGCTCGTTCCTCACTTTGAGAAGATGTTATATGATAATGCTATGCTCATTATGACCTATACAGAAGCTTATCAGGTAACTGGCAATGAGCGGTATAAGAAAGTGGCCAGTGACGTTCTTGAATACGTGAAGCGAGACATGACTGGTCCTGAAGGCGGTTTTTATTCAGCTGAGGATGCCGATTCTGAAGGTATTGAAGGAAAGTATTACATTTGGTCGGAGCAAGAAGTACTGGATCTTCTTGGAGAAGAACTAGGGAATATTTACAATCGTACGTTCGACATCACGAATAAAGGGAACTTTGAAGGAAAAAACATACCAAACTTGATCCATACAAATATGGAAAAGGTCGCTAAAGAGTTTAATATAACACCAGAAGAACTTAATCAGCGTCTTGAATGTGCAAGGCAGAAGCTATTTAAAGCACGTGAAAAACGAATTCATCCTTATAAGGATGATAAAATTTTAACGAGCTGGAACATGCTGATGATTGCAGCATTCGCCAAGGCAGGAAAAGTTTTTGGAGTAGATGCCTATATTGATGCTGCTAAGCACTCGTATGCCTTTGTTGAAGAGAATCTGGTTGTTAACAATCGGTTAATGGCACGATACAGAGACGGCGAGGTAAAGTTTAAAGCGTATCATGACGATTACGCGTATGGATTATGGGCGTTAAATGAATTATATGAAGCAACGGATAATCCGGATTTTCTATTGAAAGCCAAAAAGCTTGCAGATGATATGCATCATTTATTCTGGGACGTGGCGAGCGGTGGGTTTTTCCTTTATGGCCATGATGCAGATAAGCTTATTGCACGTCCGAAAGATGTTGGTGATGGTGCGCTACCTTCAGGTAATAGTGTTGCGGCCTTGCAGCTCCTGAGACTTTCTAAAATGACAGGAAAAACATCGTATGAAGAGTGGGTGAGCCGGATGTTTACCGCCTTCTCAGGTGATGCTTCCTCTTATGCAAGTGGACATGCCTACTTCTTAATGAGTAAGCTCTTTACTGTTTCAGCTCCAAAAGAAATTGTAGTGATCGGAGATGAAACTGATGAAGCGAGGGAGAAGATAAAACTTTATTTACAACGTTCCTTCTTACCTGAGCTAACGGTTATTACAACAGATGATCCAGCAACTCTTAACGAAGTTGCCCCCTTTGCAGCCGTCTTTGAAAAGTCGGAAGAAACGACTGTATATGTGTGTGAAAACTTTAGCTGTAGCATGCCCACGACAGATGTTGAGCAGGTCATTAAGCAGTTATAAGATGTGAAGCTACCGGGAAAACCCGGTAGCTTTTTATTGAAGAGAGGTGAATAAGTGACTGATATTCTAGAAATCTTGAATGATATTGAAGTACAGAGCAATGTAAAGGTCTTATATGCATGCGAAGCAGGGAGCAGGGCATTTGGGTATGAAACGGAGGAAAGTGATCATGACGTTCGCTTTATTTATGTTCATCCTCGAGATTGGTATTTAACTGTTTTTCCCCGAGGTGATGTACTGGAGGTAAAAGATGGAAATATTGAGGTTCATGGATGGGATCTTCAAAAGACGCTACAGCTGTTAGCAAAATCAAACCCATCTCTTCTTGAATGGCTAGCATCACCCATCATTTATAAAGAAGAAAATATAAAGGAAATAAGGGATCTAGGAAACCGGTACTTTTCGTTAAAAGCGCTGTTATTTCATTATGTGAAAATGGGACAAACCAACTTGAGAGAGTATAAGAAATATTCGAATCAGAAGTTTCTTATTTATGCTCTCAAATCCATTTTAATTGGAAAATGGGTTGTTCAGACTAATTCAATGCCGGCTCACTCACTGAAAACAATGCTGCAATCTCTTGAAATAAATAATTTCCTAAGAGAGAACTGCGTTAAGCTCCTTTCGCGTGAAGTCATAAAGGATTCGACGCTTCTAGAAACGTTATTAGAAACTGAACTATTTCAATTAGAGAATACTGCCCATAACATACAGGTGAAATCAAGTGTGAATCACGATGAAATTGATGGAGTGTTTCGATCTATTCTCTCTAGATAGTGGAAAAGCTTGTCTTTCAAATCAAAACGGTATCCATTCGAACGCGTATTCGCTACAATAGAAGGAGACAATTTTTTGAGGTGATCGGATGGAAAGAAAGAAAAAGCTACCTCAACTGTTGGACATGTTTCAGCAGGAGGAACGGTATCGGCAGAATATCGTAACGTGGAAGACCATTGAACCGAAAGACGCAAAGACAGCTCCATTTCCAGACAGCTTACAGCCTGTACTTCAGGAAGCTCTTATGGAGCGTGGAATCAAGGAACTGTATACACACCAGGCTACCGCTTATCAAGAGGCGTCTCAGGGGAACAGTTTTGTTGCAGTAACTCCAACTGCTTCAGGGAAGACGCTTTGTTACAATCTTCCTGTCCTTGATACGATTTTGAAAGATCCGTCGAGTCGAGCGCTTTACCTATTTCCAACTAAAGCACTTGCGCAGGATCAAAAAAGTGAAATCAATGAGCTGATCGATGAGATGGAAGTTGATTTGAAAGGGTACACCTATGATGGGGATACTTCTCCGACGATTCGACAAATTGTACGAAAAGCAGGGCATATTGTAATGACAAACCCTGATATGCTTCATTCTGCGATTTTACCTCACCATACAAAATGGGTGTCACTCTTCGAAAATTTAAAAGTGATTGTCATTGATGAGCTTCACACGTATCGAGGTGTATTTGGAAGTCACGTAGCAAACGTGATTAGAAGGCTAAAACGGATTTGTAAGTTTTACGGAAGCAATCCGATTTTTATTTGCACCTCAGCTACGATTGCGAATCCAAAAGAGCTTGCACAGGAGTTAACTGGTGAACCAATCACACTCATTAATAATAACGGAGCACCAACGGGGCGAAAGCATTTTGTTTTATACAATCCCCCTGTTGTGAATCAGGCGCTTAACATCAGGCGATCTGCAACGCTTGAAGCTCGTAATATTGCAGTGGAATTGCTTCGAAATAACATTCAAACGATTGTGTTCGCGCGGAGCCGTGTTCGTGTGGAAATCCTGCTTACTTATTTACAACAGCTTGAACAGCGGGAGCTTGGACCAAGGTCGATCATGGGCTATCGTGGCGGCTATCTTCCTAAGCAGAGGAGAGAAATCGAACAGGGACTTCGTAATGGGAAAATTAAAGGTGTTGTAAGTACAAATGCGCTTGAGCTGGGTGTTGATATTGGTCAGCTGCAGGCCTGTGTTTTAACAGGCTATCCTGGAACAATCGCAAGCACGTGGCAGCAGGCTGGTCGTGCAGGCCGTCGTCAGGACGAATCTGTTGTGTTTGTAGTTGCGAGTTCAAGTCCTCTTGATCAGTATATGATTACACACCCCGATTACTTTTTTGAACGAAATCCAGAAGAAGCCCGCGTGAACCCTAATAATTTGATCATTCTTGTTGATCATGTGAAATGTGCTGCATATGAGCTGCCTTTTAAACAGGGGGACACATTCGGCGGGGAAGATGTAGAGGATGTTCTTGAATTTCTAACGGAAGAACAATTGCTTCATCGCCGTGCGGATAGATGGTTCTGGATGAACGATGCTTTTCCGGCGCATAACGTAAGTCTTCGTTCAGCTTCACAAGAAAATGTAGTAATTATTGACCATACAACTGCTTCGAATGTAAAAGTGATTGGTGAAATGGATCGGTTCAGTGCGATGACGCTTCTTCATGAGGAAGCGATTTATCTTCATCAAGGTGTCCAATATCAGGTTGAGCTGCTTGATTATGAAGAGAAGAAAGCATGGGTTCGTGAAGTGGACGTTGATTACTACACGGATGCAAATCTTGCTGTACAGCTCAAGGTCCTTGAAGAAGACAAGCATAAACCTCTTTCGCATACAACGGCAACATATGGTGAGGTTATGGTGAATGCTATGGCAACCATTTTTAAAAAGATTAAATTTGAAACACATGAGAATATCGGTTCAGGACCTATACATTTACCAGAAGAAGAGCTGCATACGAATGCGTGCTGGTTTGATTTCCCGGAAAGTTTTGTACAAACAATGGGGGAAAACCGTCTTGAAGAAGGGTTACTCGGACTTGGTAACGTGCTTCGTAATGTTGCTCCTCTTTTTGTGATGTGTGATGTATCTGACCTACACGTGACACCTCAAATTAAGGCGGTCCATTCCAATCAACCAACAATCTTCTTTTATGATCGTTATCCTGGTGGAATAGGTCTTTCTGAGCGTGTGTACCAGGAGCTTGGGGTTATTTTAAAAGAAGCAGAATCAATCGTAGTCGAATGCGAATGTGAAGGCGGTTGTCCATCCTGTGTTGGCGTTTCAGGAGAGACTGGAGAGAACAGCAAAGAAACTGCGAGATACTTACTCGAATACTTAAGAGGTGAGCATTCTCATGTCACTTAAAGCTAAGTTGAATCGGATGAAAAAGCATATGAACCTGAATGAAGGGGAAGAATTTACTCCAAAAATCGAGCAGTCTATTCATTCTGTTCCACATCTACAAAAATGGCGCGACCTTGATACGAGCCCGTTTTTCTTCGATGGTGAGTATGCACTTGTGCGAAATAAACACTATCCAACCACGTACCAGCATGGGAAGTATGTGTTTCAAGAGTTAGAAGGAGTTGTCGAACGATGGAATAGCTTTCATCGAAGTCACCCCCTATCTTCGAGACATCTTAATCCATCTGACTTACTGTTCTTTGATACAGAAACAACCGGTCTCGGTGGAGGGGTTGGGAACACGATATTTCTACTTGGTTATAGCAAATACACCGAAAAGGGAATGTATGTAAATCAATACTTTCTCCCGGGTCCAGGTGCTGAAGTCCCGATGTATCAGGCCTTTCTTGAAGATGTGAAGGAATTAAAGAATTTAGTGACGTATAACGGAAAAGCTTTTGACTGGCCTCAGGTAAGAACTCGACATACACTTATTCGTGAACAGGTTCCAAAATTACCGCAATTCGGGCATTTTGATCTTCTTCACGGAGCGAGACGATTCTGGAAAAATGAGATGGAATCTGTTAGACTCTCGATCGTAGAAGAACAGCAACTTGGCTTTGAACGGAAAGAAGATATTCCAGGTTATTTAGCCCCAATGCTGTATTTTGAATTTGTTAAAGATCCTGACCCGGAATTAATTGCCGGTGTTCTAAAGCATAATGAAGAAGATATCCTCTCCTTAATTACGTTGTATATTCGAATGTCGCATCTTCTATTGGATCACGATGGAAAATCGTTAACTGCGGCAGAGCAATATCAGTCTGCCAGATGGTGGGAAGCAGTAGGAGAAGAAGAGCATGCAGCTTCTTTATATGAGCAGACAAGCGGTCGGCATGAGCATGACGCAAGGAAAGCTCTCGCTCGCATTTATAAAAAGCAGGGAACAATAGAAAGAGCACTGCCCATCTGGTTCAAGCTTTCTGAGTCAACCACAGATGAAGAGTGTGATATTGAGCTTGCAAAGTACTACGAGCACAAGGTGAAAGACTATGAAAAAGCTCTTTATTATGCGCTGTCAGGATACCAGAAATGGAAGGCGAAGAAGCGTATTCTAAAGAATAAAGAAGAAAATGAACGTATGCAGTATATGAAACGGATTGTACGTCTGGAACAAAAAGAAGCCCGCTTACGGTAGGAGGTTATCATGCAGGATTTCTATGATGTATTGAAAAAGAAAGAACCATTCCATTCGCTAAGTGATGAAGAAATTGGAAATTTAATGGAATCTGCCCGTTTTTCGACCTACCAAAAAGGTGAATTTTTATATTATGAAGACGAAGGTGCAGATACGTTATATTTACTTGTTTCTGGGATAGCGAAGAACATTGTCCATAAGGCGAATGGGCAGCAGGCTACGATGCGGTTTTATTACCCTGGTGATTTAGTTGGTCTTATGATAATGCTAACAGATGAATCGATGACATTTTCTGTTCAAGCAAATGAAGATTGCCAGGTCATTCATATTAAGAAAGAAGTTATGTTGAAGATTATGACGGAAAATCCGAGTTTTTCTCACCATGTACTCGACACAATCGGAGAGCGGATGAGAAGTCTATATGATGAAATCAAGCAGGAGCGTGATCGGGAAGCGGATGGTGAAAACATCGCACTTTATCGAACAAGGGTCAGTTCAATTATGGATTCAATGGTAACGATTCCTCCCACCTTTACGGTCATGGAAACAGCCGAGCTCTTTCGTACGAAGAATTATGATGGAGTGATTGTTAGTGAAGACCGTGAGAGCGTGATGGGGACGGTTACTCCTCTTGAAATTATCAGTGCTTTGACGGGTGGAAAGCTGCAAGACCCTATTCATAAGTGGATGTATCATAAACCATTCTTAGTTGAAGAAGATGCTTTTAGCTATGAAGCACTTGCATATTTAAAATTCCATAAGGTATCCTTACTCCCTGTCGTAAAACGAGATCAGCTTGTTGGCATGGTTTCAGCTAAATCTTTTCTTGGTATACAAGAATCAGCCTATCTTGATCTTTCTTACAGGCTTTCAAGAGCCAAAGAACTGAATGAAATCATGAATTTATCACCACCGATTCATGAAGAATTCCGCTCATTTATTCAAGAATTACTGGATGCCAATACGCTCGGATACGAAATTTGTGAAATGATGTCCAACTACAATGATGAAATGCACCGACGTATTATTTTACTGGCAGAGAAAGAGATGATGCAGGAAGGATATGGACGTGCTCCTGTTAATTTCTGTTTCATTGTCATGGGCAGTGAAGGCAGGAAAGAGCAGGCTTTTAGTACTGACCAGGATAATGGTTTGATCATCGATGATTATGAACATTTAGAGCACAGAAAAGAGATAGACACCTTCTTCACAGTGCTTTCTGAGAAGATCAATGCCATGCTAACCACGTGTGGTTTACCAGAGTGCGAAGGTGGTATCATGGCAAAGAACTCCAAATGGAGAAGATCTTTATCGAACTGGCAGACAGAAGTAAATCGCTGGATCACGGAAACCGATGCTGAAGAAATACGTAATTTCACGATTTTTATGGACTTTCGGCCTGTTTACGGAGATTTTGATCTTGCCCGTACTTTACGAAGTAGAATCACAGAGCGAATAAGAAAAGCACATACCCTTCAGATGCTTTTAATGAAAGATACCATCCGTTTCCGTGTTCCATTGAATCCTATTGGGAAATTACAATTACGAGGTAAAGAGAAAACGCTCGACTTGAAGAAAGCGGCCATCATGCAGATTGTTAATGGCATACGGATCTTTGCGATGAAGTATGGTGTTGAAGAAGTGAATACAATTAAACGACTTCACGAATTAAAGCGCAAAGAGATATTCCATCATCGTGATGTTATTAATATTGAGACATCTCTTCACTATTTATATACGTTCAGGGTCAGACAGAATTTGCATCAGCTTAATAATGGTTTAGAGATGTCAAATCTCGTCAGACCTATTGAATGGGAAAAAGAAGAGAGAAGGAAAATGAGAGAAGCTCTACTCGTTGCAAAACGAATGCAGCAGGTTAGTGAATTGAGCTTCCGAAGAAATCGGAGTATTTAATAATGTCTTCGCTAGGATTTAAATTAATAAAATATTACCTATTTAATCGAATAAAGTGGAATAAGCGAATGAAATCCCAAAGATCACTTCATGTTTACGACAGATTATTTGAATCACTATGTTCTTACCACGAATCAAGTAGCCGCTATTTTACGGTATTTGATCTTGAAACAACCGGATTTTATCCGGTGCTTGGAGATGAGGTGATCTCCATCGGTGCTGTAAAAATTGATTTAATGGAAGGGCGTCTGCTAGAAGAATCATTCTATCGTATCGTGCGTCCCATTCATAAGGTGCCACGATTTGTAAGACAATTAACTGGGCTTTCTATTGGTGAAATACGCGCGGGGTGGACATTTCTTGAAGCATTCGAAGAGTTCATGGCTTTTAGTAAAGGAACCACGTTAATTGCGCACCCCGTTAAGTTCGATGTCTATTTCCTGCAAACACTCGTTCAAAAGTGTGGTCTACCAGATTATTTACCACCGTATCTTTGTTCAGAAGAACTTGCGAAAGACACACTACCTCAAATGAATCCTCAGCTCGACACGCTGATTCGTAAGCTGAATATCGAGCGGTATGAGCGCCACCATGCACTAAATGATGCACGAATGACGGCAGAACTCTTCTTGAAGCTCTTTCAGGAATTAGATATTAAAAACGGGTATGAACAGGAAATAAGAGATCGAATCGCACGGGATAATCTGGTATTTGGTAGGAAATAGCCTTATTTCAAGAAATTATTCCCCGGGCAAGCGCATAAAGGCCAACCATTCGACGATTTCTTTGATAAAAGTTGTTGAAACACCGTTTACAATTGTCGGCTCTTGTTGTAACTTTGAATAGTATATTGAAGTTTCTGTTATTTTTTATTAAGGAAGTCAGATTTAACGTAATGGAGAGATGGAAATTGAAGCAGGTTATTATGGTAATGTTTTTTATGGTAATTGCGTTAACAGTCGTTGTTATGAGTCAGATCAGTGAATCGGCTCAAATTTATGATGATTCTGAAGTAATTGTTAAAAAATAGGCGTCGTTTTTGGTTTGTAATTCAAAAATGAGGACGAATACACAGTACATGTACCATGTATCTAACATAGGCTAGTAGGGAAATCACCAATTTAAGAAGGGGGAACCTACACTATGTTTCAACGTCATCATCGCATGAGGCCGAATGCGAACATGCCAAATCAAGTCAGCCCGGCAATGCAGGGACCAAATGCGAATATGCCTATGCAAGTGAGTCCAGCAATGAAAGGCGGAATGCCCGGTCAGGTGAGTCCAGCCATGCAAGGGCCATGTCCAACAAGTCCTATTGTTCATCCTACTAAGTGCTGTGTGAAAAACCATTATTACAAGCACAATGTTGAACATGTTCACCCAACTCATATTAAGAATGTACACCATCACATGTATGAGCATAACCATGTATATCCATTAACAGAGTCCAATGAAGTATTAGCTTCACATATGGACAATTATCCACCACCGCGTCCAACAGGTGCGATGCCAGCCGGTTATGGACCGACAAGTCCGTCACAAGTAGCAGGTGCTATGCAAGGCCCTAAAGGTCCATCACAGGTAGCAGGTGCTATGCAGGGACCAAATGCTATGCCAGGTCAGGTTAGTCCTGCACAAAAACGTAGATAATATAGGTATATTGAAACGAACTGGACTTCCAGTTCGTTTTTACATAGGAGGTGTCAGTGTGGCGAATGTATTGCTTGTCACTGGATATAAAGCTCACGAACTCGGCATCTTTAATGATGATCATCCCGGTCTTCCGATCATTAAAGCAGCGCTTAGAATGAGAATGGCACAACTTATTGAAGAAAGGCAGTTTGAATGGATACTTATTAGTGGTCAAACAGGAGTTGAGCTCTGGGCAGGTGAGACGGCGCTTGATTTGCGGAATGAGTATCCAGAACTTAAATTAGCGGTGCTAACGCCTTTTCTTGAGCAGGAAAGTAAGTGGAAAGAACCGACACAGGAATATTATAATATGATTATGGCGGAAGCTGACTTTGTGGAATCGATTACTAGCAGGCCATATGAGAATCCCGGTCAGTTGAAAGCAAAGAACGAATTTCTTGTTCGAAAAAGTAACGCAATGCTCGTGTTATATGATGAAGATACGCCGGGATCCCCTGATTATTATCTGAAAGAGAGTGAGAACAGACAAAGAAATGATGCTGGTTACGAAGTTTTTACCATCACTCCTATTGATTTAGATCTCCTCGAGCAAGATTTACGTGAGAGTAATCCTGATTTTTATAGTCAATAGTATGATTTGGGTAGATTCCAATTGACAAGACGTAGCTCTTTTGGAAGAATAAAATAAAGAAGATAACTGCATACATACAGAGGTGATAAAATGGCAGAGCAACAACCGACTCAATTAACAGCGAAAGATATACTTGAAAAAGATTTTAAAAGCGGATTTCGCGGATATGATCAGGATGATGTCGATAAGTTTCTTGATGTGGTCATTAAAGATTACGAACGATTTGAGAACGATATTGAACAACTTCGTGAAGAAAATACGCGTCTGAGAAGAGAAATGGATCGCATGTCCGAGCAGCAAAAGCGCCAGCAGACGCGTTCTCAGACGCAACCAGGTAACACAAATTACGATATTCTTAAACGACTTTCGAATTTAGAGAAACACGTCTTTGGTAGCAAATTATACGAATAAATCAGCTTTAAGGGGTGATTTATTTCAGTTCAACTAATCATTTATGGGGGAGCGCTTCCTCTCCCCTATGATGATAGTTTCATTTTTTACCACTTGATAAATTTCACGCACCGTACTATACTATTATTTAGAACAAGCGAGACCATTAATCAAAGTCATCTTGCATAAATAGATGATATGAGATATAATTGCTTTTGCTGTCCTAATAACGATAACGTTCGGGTAATCGCTGGATCCTGCTAGATTAGCTGGATTTAGAGGAAAGTCCATGCTCGCACGATCTGAGATGATCGTAGTGTTCGTGCCTGATGAAACAATAAGTCAGGGTAGCTCAATTGAGCTAACGGCGGGGAAACGGCCTAAGTTCTATGAATATGGCCCGAATACTCTGAAAGTGCCACAGTGACGAAGTCTTAATGGAAACATTAAGAGTGGAACGAGGTAAACCCCACGAGCGAGAAACCCAAATTATGGTAGGGGAGCTCTCTTGAAGGAATTGAACGGAGAGAGAGCCAGGTGGCGAGGACGCACCTGGAGATAGATGATTACCACCTGAGTACGAGGGGAGATCCCGTTTGCAGTACAATGGAACAGAACATGGCTTACAGAACGTTATCATCTTGATGAAAAGCCCTTATGGGGCTTTTTTGCATGTATACAGGAATTCCTGTATGATAAAGTCGGAAATTAAAATTTACATACGTAATTATGAGCTTAAGAAGGATTGGGGTTTTAGAAGATGGCAAAGTATGAATTGATTGCAACGGCCACAATGGGGCTCGAATCATTGGTTGCTCGTGAAGTGAAGGATCTTGGTTTTGAAAACGTACGCGTTGAAAACGGGAAAGTCACTTATGAAAGTGACGAGCTTGGGATATGTCGCTCTAATTACTGGTTAAGAACAGCCGATCGTGTGAAGCTTAAGGTCGGGGAATTTAAGGTCACCACTTTTGATGAGCTTTTTGAAGCTACAAAAGCTCTTCCATGGGGAGATTTGCTTCCGATTAATGCTGAATTTCCGGTTAGTGGAAGATCTGTAAAGTCAACGTTATATAGCGTTCCAGATTGTCAGGCCATTGTGAAGAAAGCTATTGTTGAAAGCTTGAAAGAGAATTATAACGTGTCATGGTTTGATGAAGACGGACCACTTTTTAAAATTGAAGTAGCGATCCACAAGGATACAGCAATTCTAACGATTGATTCGAGTGGTAAAGGGTTGCATCGTAGAGGGTATCGTTACTTGCATAGTGCAGCACCGCTTAAGGAGACGATGGCAGCAGCAATGGTTATGCTAACAAATTGGAATGCTGATAAGCCATTTATCGATCCTTTCTGTGGCTCAGGTACACTTCCAATCGAAGCAGCGATGATCGGCCAGAATATCGCGCCAGGATTTAACCGCGAATTTGCTTCTGAAGATTGGGAGTGGATTGGTAAGAAACGCTGGGAAGAAGCGATGATTGAAACGGAAGATCTCGCGAATTACGATCAGCCACTTCATATTTTTGGAAGTGATCTGGATCCGAAAATGGTAGATCTCTCTAAAAACAATGCACTTGAAGCAGGTTTCGGGGATCTTATTCAATTTAAACAGATGCAGGTAACCGATGTGAGCTCAAGGTTAGAATACGGTACTCTGATCGGTAATCCTCCATATGGCGAACGCCTCGGAGAACGTGAAGAAGTTGAGGACATGTACCGTAAGATGGGGAAAGCGTTCCGTGAGCGTCTTGATACATGGTCTGTATACATTCTAACTTCTCATCCACGCTTCGAAGAGGTGTATGGTAAGAGAGCAACGAAGAACCGTAAGTTATATAATGGTGATATTAAAACACATTACTTCCAGTTCTTTGGGCCAAAACCACCAAAGAAAGATTAAGTCAAAGCGTATTCTATAACCCTTAGACATTAAATTAAAATGGTGGCTAAGGGTTTAACAGACAATCAGTATTTTCATTTGTGCACAAAAATAAACAGGAGCCCGGCTTCAGGGATCCTGTTTTGTTATACCTTCTCAACAAAATGTGTGCGTTTATCGCGGAAGATTTTTTTACCATCATCTGAAGAGTGTTCGAAAAAGCCTTCTACTTCATGGACAACTTTATATTCTCGATCAGGATCTGAAAAAAGCTGCGACGCATTACTCGAAAGCAATACGACGTTCGTGGTTGATACAAAACTGTCTATTTCTTTAGCAGTGTAATGTTCACCAGGTTTTAATGTGTTAATTTGATGTTGCTTCATCTTGAATTCCTCCTGTCACAAAATCAAATGTTCTATTTACTTCATCCCACTGTTAAAGACATCTAAACAGAAAAGCGTGTATATGGTATAAAAGGGTCAGAAATTTTGGGAGGTTCAATGCGAAGTAAAGTTAGCTTTATTATTGTTCTGTTAGCTATCGTCTTGTTTTGTATGAATCCAGAGCAAGAAGATTATAGCACCTGGATCGGAGAGCAACTGAATAAAGATCAAAATACGCTTATAGAAATAGGAGTAGACATTGCTGTGTTGCCTTATATTAAGGTAAATACTTCACGAACAGAAGGCTACCTTTTTTCTATTTACCGAACGATACTTTGGAATGGTAAGGAAGTAGTGTCAATTGGAATATTTAATCATTTCTACATAAAAAATGAAAATTTGAATAGGTTTGTAGACGAATGATTGGATTTAAGGTATTCTGTCGAAGTATCGTTTAATTAAAAGGAGTGAGAGACAGATGGAGTTTGTTGGCTTAATTATTCCTATTGTTGTAGCTGTTTTTCTTGCAATTGATGCACCAAAACATGGGAAAAACCCATGGTTGTGGGGGATTTTGGGGTTTCTATTCACATTTTTAACACTCGGAATCTATCTAATTAAAACAGGCCGTAAAGTAGCTGGTTGGATTTTTGTTGCGCTTTCCATCCTATCCATTATTGCTACAATTGCATTAATCAGTTTGGTCATTGCTTTCCTAACAAATGCGGCTGGTGTGTAAGAGAATAATAGGACGAGCAAAAGACATGGGAGCTACCCATGTCTTTTGTATTCTTCAACATTTAAACTTATGGTACGATAGAACGTGGAGGGATTAAAAGGCTTTCATTTCTTCCTGTGTGAAGTATTCTGGTTTCTTTGCACCTTGTGCATGAAGTTCTTTAAAGTAGATTTGATACTCATTTAAAGAAAATGTACCACGTAAATAGTTCATCTGGGCAAAGTCGAGTAATTCGTCTGCGGTAGCTGGTTTTCTTCCCTTTACCTGTTCGAATGCGTTTATCAGATTCTGTATGGACATCTGAACCCCTCCTTGAACTCGTTTTCTTATTTAAAGGATAACATGAGTATTGGGTTATCCTTTGTTTTTGAATTTTTTAACTTCCGACAAATCTTTACATAACTGATCGAGAAATGTCGAAAACGTTAAGTGATTGGAATAATATTTGAAAGGGTTGATTATAATATGGCAGCAGAATTGAAACTAACGGAACAGCAATTTCTAGCCTATGTGAAAAAGATGACAAGTTATAATGAAGCGATTGGATTAATGTATTGGGACCTTCGAACAGGGGCACCTAAGAAAGGTACTGAACAGCGATCAGAAGTCATTGGTATGATGTCTTCAGAAGTATTTGAAATGTCAGTATCAACTGAAATGAAAGCGTATCTAGATGAGCTAACAAAAGAAGATGTACAAAATGAACTTAGTGAACGAACAATCAAAACAATAGAAGAGTGTCGAAAAGAGTATGAACGAAATATTAAAATTCCAGCTCAGGAATATGCAGAGTACGTTATTCTGAGTTCAAAAGCCGAGACGATTTGGGAGGAAGCAAAAGAGCAGTCAAATTTCGAATTGTTTCGACCTTACCTAGAAAAGCTTGTAGCCTTTAACCAGAAATTCGTAGACTACTGGGGCTATGAGGACAATAAATATGATACATTACTTGATTTGTATGAGCCGGGTGTAACAGTGAGCATGATTGATCGTGTATTCAATCAGTTAAGAGAGCATATTGTCCCCCTCGTTCAACAGGTTGTTAACGCAAGTGATAAGCCAAAAACAGATTTCTTATTTGAACATTTTCCACAGGAAAAGCAGCGGGCGTTCAGTCTTGATGTATTAAAGAAAATGGGCTATGACTTTAATGCTGGTCGACTTGATACGACGGTCCACCCGTTTGCAACAGGTTTGAATCCTGGAGATGTACGCGTTACAACGAAGTACGATGAGGGTGATTTCCGAACTGCTGTTTTTGGTACAATTCATGAGGGTGGTCATGCATTATACGAACAGAATCTATCTCCGGATTTAATTGGGACACCTCTTTGTTCTGGTACTTCAATGGGAATCCATGAATCACAGTCTCTCTTCTGGGAGAACTTTGTTGGTCGCAATAAATCGTTTTGGCAAAACAACTATGAAACGCTGAAAAGCTATTCCACAGGTCAATTTGATGATGTTTCTCTAGAGGATTATTATCGTGCCATTAATGTAGCAGGGCCTTCTCTCATTCGTATTGAAGCAGACGAGATGACCTACGCTCTACATATTATGGTTCGGTATGAAATTGAGAAAGGTCTTATTAATGGTGAAATGGAAGTGAAAGATCTTCCACAAATCTGGAACGAGAAGATGGAAGAGTACCTGGGTATTACTCCTGAAAATGATGCGGTTGGTGTGCTACAAGACGTTCACTGGTCAGGAGGATCATTCGGGTATTTCCCATCTTATGCACTGGGATATATTTATGCGGCACAAATCAAGAATGCAATGCAAGAAGATCTCCCTAATTTTGATGAGCTACTTGGAGAGGGAAATCTGCTTCCAATCAAAGAATGGCTTACGAAGAACATTCATCAGTATGGCAAGCTTAAACAACCGATTGAAATCATTAAAGATATCACAGGTGAAGGGTTGAACGCAGATTATCTCATTAATTACCTGGAAGAGAAGTATTCACAAGTTTATCGCCTTCAATCTTAACCCTTTAGAACATCCTGCCATTGGGCAGGATGTTTTTCTTATTAACTAACAACTTTATTAACATAGCATGCTTTTAAAACCGATTTCTAAAAGATCAGAAAATTATTGAATTTAATGAGTGAAAACCTGTATGATGGAAAAGAACATACTATACGGTCAGTACGAAAGGGTGGTACGATGAGAAAAACGAAAGCCAATTGGCCTGACACCGTTCCTTCAGAATTGAACTACCTCCATGGCAAAAGGCCACTACACGAATATCTTGCTTATCACGCTGAAAGATTTCCCGACCAGATTGCGATTCATTACTACGGCTCTCACCTTACCTGGAAAGAATGGAATAATTATGCCAACCAGTTAGCTAATTATTTAACGAGAATTGGCATTGAAAAAGGAGACCATATCGGGCTTTATATGCAAAATTGTCCTCAATACTTAATTTCTCATTATGCGATTCAAAAGCTTGGTGGTATCGTTGTTCCGTTAAATCCAATGTACAAGTCATCGGAGCTTTCTTATTTACTCATGGAAGGAAATGTAAAAGGTGTTGTGTGTGGCCAGGAGCTATTGCCGATGCTTGAAGAAACTGAAGATCACCTGGCGTTTATATTAACTGTAACTTATGCATATTTCATCAATGAGACGAACCTTGCAACTGTTCCTGCTGATTTAAAACGGGATAGACAAGCATCCAGGTTCACTACTTTAGAGTCACTATTTGAAGCAGAATCAAGCGAATATCAACCAGCTAACGTTCAAATGGATGATGTGGGATTAATGGTTTTTACATCCGGTACAACTGGAAGACCAAAAGCTGCTATGCTCACATTTGCAAACGCTTTATTTAAAACTGCAGCCACAATGGCATGTAATCAAGTGACACAGAAAGACAAGTTATTGGCAATTGCTCCATTATGTCATATTGCAGGTATGGTAATGGGCGTGAATCTTCCCGTTTATGGAGGAAATGAAACTGTGTTGTTAAGTCGTTTTGACTCAGAAACAGTGGTCTCTACCATTGAAGATCATCGTATCTCCATGTGGTATAGTATTGCGCCTATGAATGGTGCAATTTTACAAATTCCAGGCATTCATGAGCGCGATTTGTCTTCCCTGCGACTAAATCTTGCAACGAGTTTTGGGCTTCAAGTAACGGAATATCTTTCAGATCAATGGAAGAAAGTGACAGATGGAGGACGTTTATATGAAGCTTCTTATGGACTGAGCGAAACGCATACATGTGATACATTTATGCCACAAGAACACATTAAGTTTGGCAGCTGCGGTATACCTGTATACGAAACGGATGTGAAAATACTTAATCTTGAAAGTCGAGAAGAGGTACGGGCGAACGAGGAAGGAGAAATTGTTATTAAAAGTCCCGGGGTTTTTAAAGGATACTACAATCGACCTGATGCTACGGCAGCTACGCTAAAAGATGGTTGGGTGCACACCGGTGATATTGGTCATCTGGATGAAGATGGGTATTTGTATTTCCGGGGCAGAGTGAAAGAAATGATCAAAAGCTCTGGATATAGTGTATTCCCTGAGGATGTGGAAGCGCTTCTTAATGAGCATGAAGCTATAATGCAATCAGCTGTAATTGGAATACCTGATGAACGTAAAGGGGAAGTAATCAAGGCTGTTGTGGTCCTTCACCCTGATCACAATAAAGTTTCTGAACAAGAGCTGATCAAGTGGGCCAGCGGACATATGGCTGCTTATAAAGCCCCGAAAATCATCGAAATTCAAGAAAGTCTGCCTGCTACATCGTCTGGAAAAGTACTTAGAAGATTACTAAAAGAGTAAGGGGCGAGGTTTTATGAAAGAGTATGTTGAAGAGTTACAGGAGCGAAGAAGGCGTGCTGAGTGCTTGGGTGGCCAGCAGAAAATTGATGCCCTACACGCTCAGGGCAAAAAGACAGCAAGAGAACGTATCACTCTCCTTGTGGATGAGGGATCATTTCTTGAGTTTGGAAAATTGAACGTTTCTGAGATCCCTGGATATGAAGAAAAAAGTTCGGGGGATGGGGTGATCTGCGGAACTGCAAGAGTGGATGGACGCCCTGTCGTTGTGCAAGCTGGTGATAAAACGGTATTCGCTGGGACAGAAGGAGCTGTTCATATTCGGAAAACGAAAGCAGCACATTCCTACGCGTTAAAGCGCGGTCTACCTTTAGTGAATTTAAGTGAGGGCGGAGGTCTTCGTATGCCAGATGGGATGGGCTCTGACGGCATCAGTGATAAACTGTTCCCGCAGGAAATGTTAACTCATCATCGTGAAGTTCCGATGGTTACGGCAATTTTAGGAGATAGCTTTGGTGGACCTACCTGGCTTGCTGTGTCATCTGATTTTGTCACTCAGTTAGATGGAACGTGTATGGGTGTAGCGGGGCCCCGTATGCTTGAAATTGCTACAGGAGAGAAAGTAACGGAGGAACAATTAGGTGGTGTGAAGGTTCACGAGGAATTTACTGGGCAAATTGATCAATCAGCTCGATCTGAAGAAGCTTGCATCAAGCAGCTTAAAGAATTCTTAAGCTACCTCCCTTCACATGGAGGGGAAGAACCACCTTTCAGTCTTTCATCTGACTCGATTGATCGACCGATTAGTGAGGTTCTATCGATCGTTCCAGAGAAACGGAATCGCGCGTATAACATGATAAAGGTGATTAAGGAACTTGTAGATGATGGTGAATTCTTTGAGCTAAAGCCAGTCTTTGGTCCGGCGCTCATCACGGTGTTTTCAAGAATTGGAGGCAGGTCTGTCGGAATTATTGCAAACCAGCCAATGAGTTATGCTGGAGCAGCAGGTGTTCAGGAATGTGAGAAGGCGACTGACTTTATTTGTCTCTGTGATTCATTTCATATCCCACTAATTTTCCTTCATGATATTCCTGGCTTTCGTGTAAGCTCGGATGCAGAAAGAGGTAAAATACCGACAAAAATCATGATGTGGAATCAGGCGCTTGCACAGTCTACTGTCCCTAAGCTTTCGGTAGTTATTCGAAAAAGTGTAGGGGCGGCTTACGGAAATATGTGTGGTCCAACCATGGGAGCCGATTTTGTTGTGGCCTGGCCTTCTGCAGAAATTAATTTTACAGGACCTGAAGTCGGAATTAATGTTGTCTACGGGAGAGAATTAATGAAGTCTGAAAATCCTAAGCTTGAACGAGAGAATCTTTTAGAGAAATGGAGCTTTGATAGTTCTCCATATAAAGCAGCTGCAAAGCATTTAATCGATGATGTGATTGATCCAGCGGAAACGCGCAAATTTCTTGCGCGAACACTTGAGCTTGCATGTTATAAGAATGGATCAAAGAGTGAGAGAAAGCTCGCAAATTGGCCAACAGGGTTTTAAATTTCCCGAAATGTATTGAATATTCAGAACTATAAATTTATACTAAGTGTAAGAACATACCAACCGGTTAGTTAGATAACGGGTAAAAGGAGCCGAATACAAATGAATTTTGATTATTCTGAGCGATGCTATTCCTATCTTGAAAAATTAACGGCGTTTATGAATGAACATGTTTACCCGAATGAAAAAGTTTATGAAGAGCAGCTCTCGAAACAGGACAGCCGCTGGTCAGAGATTCCCTCTATTATGGAAGAGTTAAAGCAGAAGGCGAAGGAGGCTGGGTTATGGAACCTCTTTCTCCCAGAAAGCGAATATGGAGCAGGACTCACAAATGCTGAATATGCTCCACTTTGTGAAGTAATGGGACGGTCCATGATTGGTCCTGAAGTTTTTAATTGTGCGGCCCCGGATACTGGAAATATGGAAGTGCTTGTTCGTTACGGCACTGAGGAGCAAAAAAAACAATGGCTTGAACCACTTCTCTCAGGGGAAATTCGCTCCTGCTTTTCA
>NZ_CP156676.1 GCF_039851965.1 Pseudalkalibacillus hwajinpoensis
ATGGCTAAACTAGTAAACTGTAAAGCTTGTGAAAAGGAACTAGCAAAAGGGGTAAAAAAGTGTCCAAACTGCGGTAAAGACCAGCGTAGTTTCGTTATGAAACATAAGATTATTTCTTTTATCGGTATCATAGTAATTATAGGTGGTATTAGTAGCGCTCTGAGTGGAGGTAGCGATGAGGCTTCTACAGAAGTATCTGGTGAATCCAATAAAGAGGCAAAAGAGGAAACAACTTACTCATTGAACGACACGGTTGCTCTTAAAAAGACTGAAGTGACTGTCACTAATTTTGAAGAGAGAGATGAAGTTGGTGTATCTGGAGTAAGTAAGCAGGCCTCTGATGGTGGAACGCTCGTAGCAATTCAATACACCATTAAAAACATTTCTGAAGAGCCAGTGGGTGCATTCTCACTTCCTACAGTTAGCCTTGTGAACGAAAAAGGAACTAAGTTTGACTCTGACATTGACGCTACTTCTAACTATGCTGTCGAAACTGATGTCGATAACTCTAAGATCATGAGTGATTTAAATCCAGATATCACTGTGACAGATGTGAAAGTGTTCGAAGTATCAAAAGAGAAATTCCAATCAGGTAAATGGTTCATCTCAGTCGACGGAAAGCAAAAAGTAGCGTTGAAATAATAAAGAGAAAATCCCAATGATCCAAGCTGGATCATTGGGGTTTTTCATTTAACAAATTAGCCATTTTGTTTAACTAACTACCAAAGCTTCCACCATGGTTTTTTTGGCTTTTCGCTTTCTGATTCCTCATTCACCGGTTCGCCTTCTGCAGCAATCTGTTTCGCTTCCAAAGACTCATTCATGACTTTCATTAACTGTTCATCTCTTTGATCTAATCTTTCAGTTATGTACCGGTCCCTTTTATCTAATTCCTCTAATAATTGTTGATTGAATTCCTTCTGTTCATCCATCGCTTTTTTCAACTCTGACAAGGCTTCACTTACGGTTTTCTCGGCTTCAGGAGTAAGCACCTATGGAATTCCAGAGCAATTAAATACAACTCGCATTTCAGAAGTTCGGTCCTATGTAACTTCATGCTTACCAACCCCTTTAATAGATTGGTAGGTACATCCCCCGAATTCGAACAGAAAAAAATGAAGTGACTCGCCAGTCACTTCATTTTTATGGGAGAGAAGTTTTTAGTTATGCAGTTTCATTATAGATTATTAGTGAAGAATTGTTGTCATGATTGCTGCAGTTACTACAGCAGAAATAAATGATCCAATTACTAACCATCTAGGTGTCTCAGATCCTTTTCCTACAAAATATTCAACTAATGAAACCACTCCATAAAGAGCAATTGCTGGAAGACCGAGACCATTGATTGTAACTGTCCCCCCACTAAAAAGCATTAACGCTACAAATAACATCCCGTAAGAGAATGCTGCCATGGTTGCATTGCTTGTTTTTCCTAAAACTCTTTTAGGGGCCGATGAATTGTTATCAAGAATTCCTTCACGCATATAGATAATACCTCCTTCCAGCAGTAAACCCCACAGCTAAAACTCCTAATAGGTTTATAAAAAGTTGCCAGTCTACCCCTTTGTTACCAAACTGTATCAATATTGAGTCCATCTTTCAGTCCCCTTCCAAATAACACAGTTCGACTGAAAAGATACTTTTTCCTTCTCGTACGTACTGTTTACGACATAGAGTAAACGCTTAAAATGTCGTTGCGCTCCCACTTTCAGAACGTTATAATACTAGTAATCACATACGAACGGACAAAATAAAAAGCCATTTCCATAATGTACAGTGTCGCCAAACACTATACGGAAATGACTTACCCTGTTAAACCTCTCACAGCAACAACAGGGAAAAACACTATTTCGATAAGCCTATTTTAACGGTTTATATAGATATTTTCAACCGTTAAGTTTTGCTAGTTTCAAACATATCTGGGCTGAAGGTGTATTTTCCTGAATTTCTAACGTTGTATCTTGTTAGAGGTTAGGGAAAGTACGCCTTTTTAGTTTGTTGTTCAGTCGTGGAAAGCCTAGTAACACGACTAGAAACTAAACTTGACAGGTTATGTCTTAGCCAACGCAATAACTAAGACACTCCTCATTGGATTCCTATTCATTCAGTGAGGTAAGGTGAGAACTACCTTTAAAGGTTCGGTGGTTATCGTTGACATTACGGTGTCAGGGAACACGTTCAGCTTGTCGCATAGGGGCGATATTATGTAGAGGACAAGCCATAGGCAGAGGGCGTGTGTAGAGAAATCTACTGAGTGAATAGGGTCTGTACATACGGAACACTGGGAATCCCAAATTCAGTAATTCAGACACTTATCCCTCCTATTCTGTTAGATTTCTTTTTTAGCTTTCTTTCAGCATAGGGGATAAGTCTGTCTACCAGCCATTTTCCTAGGTCAACCCAATTCAGTCAAAAGGTCAAATGATAGTCAAGAGAATTCATTAAAATAAGTGGAGAAAACGTTAGTTGAGGTAAAGAGGTTTTGAGGTTAACCACGATGCAAAGCTAGTGATCTACATAAGGGGGTGAAGGGAAATGAAGGGAGTACAGTGCTTTTTGATTAACAAAAGGAAAGGTGAATTAAAAGATTATCAAATGAATATAATGAACTTCAGAGAAAAAACGAAGGTTTAACAAAGAAACTAAGGGGATAGAGGTAGTTAACTTGGAAAAGCGTATTTTTGAAGTTAAAGAAAAATATGAATCGGCTACACTCAGTTAGACAAATAAATTAAGGTCATATAGACTTTACTAAAACCTTTATATGAGGAGCGTCTATTATGACCAAACGATCACGGCGTACGTTTACTAAGGAATTCAAACAACAGATGGTTCAACTTCATGAAAACGGTAAGCCCAGAAGTGAAATTATTAAAGAGTATGAGCTAACACCTTCTTCATTGGATCGGTGGATTAGTCAGTTTACAGAAAGTGGTTCATTCAAGGAAAGTGATAATCGTTCGCCTGAAGAAACGGAACTCATGAAGTTACGAAAAGAAAATCAACGCTTATCGATGGAGAATGATATTTTAAAGCAGGCCGCGCTGATCATGGGACGAAAGTAAATGTGATTCAGAATAATCGTCACAAATACTCGGTATCAGCAATGTGCGATGTCCTGAAACTTCCTCGAAGTACTTATTATTATGAAGCTAAAGTGGTGGAATCAAATGAAGACGAACTGAAAGAGCTTATCCGAAAAATCTTTCACGAAAGCCGTCAAAACTATGGAACACGTAAGATTAAAATCGAGCTCAAAAAGCGAGATTGGATTGTTTCCAGGCGTCGGATTGGGCGCATCATGAAAGAGCTTGGACTTGTTTCAAAATACACCATCGCTCAATTCAAACCATCGAAAAGCTCGTGTAATGAGTCTGAGCAGGCAAACGAATTGAACCGTGAATTTCATCAGGATCAAAAATTAAAAGTGGTTGTCAGTGACTTAACGTATGTTCGTGTCGGACAAAGATGGCACTACATCTGTGTCTTTGTCGATCTATTTAACCGCGAAATAATTGGCTACAGTGCAGGTCCACGAAAAGACGCCAGCCTTGTCTACCGTGCTTTCTCTAGCATTAAAGGAAATCTGCATGACATTGAGCTATTTCACACGGATCATGGCAATGAGTTTAAGAATAGATTGATTGATGAGGCCTTAGAAACTTTCCAAATCAAACGTTCCTTAAGCTTTAAAGGATCACCTTATGATAATGCCGTCGCTGAAGCGATGTTTAAGGTCATCAAAACTGAGTTTGTTTATCAAACCCACTTCGAAAGCCAAGCGCAGCTCAATATAGAACTTTTTGATTACGTACACTGGTACAACAACATTAGAATCCATGGTACTTTGGGCTATTTAAGTCCGATTGAATACAAGTCTATGAACCTTAAAATAGCTGTCTAGTTTAGTGTTGACATTCCAATATTTGGTCGAGGTCGAGAACCCAAACACTCCTAAAAATGCTAGAGGATATTATCTATGGGAAGTATCAATTGCTGTTAAAGATAAGGAATATAGAGGTAAGGCCGTAAAGATAAGAGATGAATACGTAGAATTTACAACAACATGGCAGAACATCCCCGAAGGTAAGGATGCTTTAGAATACATGCTAGAAATTATAGAAAGAAAAACGTATAAGTACAAGTAGTAACCAAAGGCACTCTCAGGGTGCTTTTTTAAATAGGTGAAAGGAAATGTAAGAGGATGTCTATTGATATTTTATTGAAAAAAGACGCTGAGAATCTTACTTATGAGGATTGGAAATCTTACATTGCCTCTAAAAATAATATTGATGATATACGTCTAAGGATTTGAACAAACTGGTTGATCATACGCACGGTATTTCTAGAGTCATAAAAAAAGACGTTTTCGTTCATCTCATTATCACAATCGATGATCAATGCTTGTCCCACAACTTTTTTCCTCCTACATCATTTATTAATAACCTTAATTGACTTTAAATTAAGATTTTATTATTTATAAAAACATAAATTACAGGATCTTTTACACTACTATTGTTGCATTATGGTAAATTCAGTTTTGATTTCTTCTTAAATAAATTCACTCAAACCCGCAGGCACTTTTTCTCTTTGTCCACGTCACAAAAAACTTATTCCCTCCATTACGAACAACTAAATCCCAACTCAATTAACCAAAGAATACAATTCAATCAAACTATTGTGATTGAATTAAATTAAGATCAAACTTATGAAAATTCAATTTTAATTTAAATTCAATTCAAGTTATAATGTAATCAACTCTCTTAATTCACTTACAGTTCAACCTAAATCCGAAAGGAGGACAATAAGTTGACTGAATTAGAATGGCTCACGCTAAAAGAATGCGCTAATAAATTCGAGATTGATCATAACCGTTTGCGCGATTGGACTAATAAAGGATTAGTAGAATACGATAAGCGTTCGAATCAACGTTACATACCTTCTAGTGAATTTATCAAAATCGAAAAAATCATTAAGATCTTCGAAGAAGCCAAAAAAGCCGGTACCAGGAAAACGTTTGACGATGTGAAAACTGAGCTGCAGAAGGAAAATCTCTTTACCCAATACCAGGAAGATCAGGAAAAAAAGAAGATTGAGCGAACAACAGAAATAGCCCTTAATTCAATTAATACTGAATTAAAGGATACTTTAATGGCGATGGCTAACGGTTTTAAACAAATTCAAGAGGAAAACCAATTAATTAAAAGTCAATTCAATCAACTATTAGAACAGCATAACGAAGCTCTACAGAAAATAAACGCGTTAGAAACAAATCTCAACAATTTTGGAGAGAACCATATTCAAATTGCCGCAGCCATTGAATCACAAACATCTCAGGAAAAAGAAACCACTGATCAAATTTCCAAGCTCAATAAAAAAGTAGAAGAGTTTATTCTAAATGACCGCGAAAAGCGAGCAAATGACATGTTAACTAAAAAGAAAATTGAAACTCAATTAGAACAAGATGCATTGGCAATCTGGTATAAAAAACCTGAAGAGGAGCGAATAAAAAAGGTTGGTTTCTTCAAAAAAGAAGAAGATCAAAGTAAGCGCAATGCATTTATTAAAGAATATGTAACCTTACACTTTGATAATCGAATTCAAAAAGAATACCAAGACTAACCACCAAAGAGCAAAGAATGATTTTCTTTGCTCTAAATCATGTACAATCCATAAAAATAACTACCAAACAAATAATACTTTAAAAACACGACCTTCATTCACTCTCAAATACCACTTAAAAATTATTACGTTTAAATCTCATAGATTAATCCAAAGCCCTACCAGATCTAAAAACAGACCCTACCAAATACAACAAAATCACTCCATCTATTTAATGACTCCCTAAAACTACCTAAAAGTAAAAATAAACCCCTTTAAAACCTTCTCTCCACACTTATATCCACCTCAAAAGAAAGACATAACCATTAAAATCTAATTCAACTGTATAACCTAACACACACAAAAAAGAGCCTACCTTACAACGAGTAGTAGAAGACCTCGGCTATGCCTACGAAGTAGAGGCGAGGTCTTCTACTGGTTACGATGTTGTAAGATAGGCTCTAACCCTTGATATAAAAGGATTAAGTAACGAATAAAAACCGAAATAAAATAGAAATTGATTAACTTCTTATTAACCTCTCATTTGCGGTAATAGATTAAAAAATTAGAAAAAGACGTACGCCCCCCAAACAATAGATAAAAAAATAACCTCCCACTAATATAAAGAGACAGACCCTGTCCCCCAAAGCAGAACGCAAAAATAAGGCTCCATAAAGAAGCCAGAGCTACGCCCCATAATATAAAGGGACAGACCTGTTCCGGTTTATAATTTCCGGACTAAGTTTAAGAACGGAATATAAAGAGACAGACCCTGGGACAAAAAAAGGCTCCATAAAGGAGCCAGGGCTACGCCCCATAATATAAAGGGACAGACCATTACAAACTTTTATTTATGCTGTTCCGGTCCAGAATAAACGTAAATAGTTCCAAAAAAACACAATAATAAAAAAGGCTCCATAAAGGAGCCAGGGCTACGCCCCATAATATAAAGGGACAGACCATTACAAACTTTTATTTTAAAGTTCTCTCTTAAGTTGATCAATCCTATACACCGATACATTTAATAGCTCTGCTAATTCTTTACGACGTGCATTAGGATATTTATCTAATGCTTTTCTCAACAAAAAGAGCTTGTCCAGAGTTATATCCGTCTGTTCTTCCAAATACTGCTCTCGCTTCTTCACGCCCTCATTGCGGCGTTTTTCTCTTTTAGCAATAGTATTTCTCTTACGCTTCTCAAAACGGCCTATAAGCGTCTTAAAATGGCTCTGTTCATCTTCTGTAATCGCAAGCCACTCAATAAGCGTACTGTTTTTTAAATTGTACCCGGCTCCAGGGTAGCCTTTTTCTTTGGCCAAACGGTTGGCTTCTTCATTACTTTTCGCATCCCAGGCCTTTTGAGCGCTCTTTGTCGCGCGTAATACTTCTTTCTCTGGTAATGGCTCTTTAAATTGAGAATTAAAAAAGAGCGTTTGATGTATCGCTTCGTCTGGATCGGCTAAGTAGCAACACTGCCAGTAGCGATATAAGAAGCATATGAGTTCACGATATCCTTTCACATCGTAGTTCCTTAACTCAACGAGCTTTACGAGATCCAATAAACGCGCATGATGAAGAGAATATGTATTGAATAGCTGCTGCACTTTCTTAGGACGACCGCGTTTAGAGGGCGTTTTTTTCGTCTTCAGAACCGGTAAATACTCCTCTTGCAGCGTTCGTAACGCGTATCGGTAATCATGCCGATATTCTACATGAACCTCTTCACCATTCTTCGAATTAATGCTACCGTCTATCCGAAAAACGCGCGCTGCATCACTCGCCTTAGCATCTCCACCGAACTCTTTCAACTGCTGCAGTAAATACTGCTGAACAGCCTGCCATAGGGGGAGAGCTTTATAAGGAACTGGATCTATAAGCCAAATTAAAACCAGACCCTGACCGGAGAAAATAATGATATTAGGTTCAGGAATTAACTGATCAAAAAACTCGAGCTGTAACTTTCCTAGAAGCCATTGGGGATCCAGATTCAATAAATAACAGTCCGTATCAACATATAGGGACCGCAGCTCACGAATCGTCTCAATTTGTCGACTAGGTTTGTAAAACGTATTTTGACTAAAATAAATGTCCTCACCGAGCCATTTAGACAGATGGTTGGCCAATTCATTCGGCTTATAATGGTATTGCTTAAATCCTGTCTTTGTTTTTCTTGCTAGGGTAATATAACCGGATGAATCCTTATGTTGAAACCATGTATGGTACTGTGCTTTTTTTAATATGTTGGCATTTTCCATAAAAAAATCCTCCCCAATAGTGGAAGGATTCATATACCCTGTGGTAGAATTAAAAGTAACTTATACAAATAAAAGGGTACAGATGAATCCTTTTTAGTTGTCGAGAAAACCCCAAGCCGGCCAAAGCAGAGGGGTTTTTTCATGTTTATATTCATTCTACCAAACTTTTAAAATAACTTCTCTAAGTTTTGGAAAACTAAAGTGAAATCTCAAATGCCTCAATCAATAGATTTTATAGATAACAAATACATAAATGAGATAAGAAAGCGCGCAAGCCATATTGGTTTGCGCGCTTTTACATAATCATTGATTATCGGCATGAAAAAGGATCTTCGTTTGAAGAACCTTTTTTCTGCTGAATTAATACTATTATATTAATTAATTTTAATACCAGAGTATTTTTTCAAGTACACAGTTTTGAGCCCGGTACAATACCGAGTTCATACTAAACAAGTCACCAAACAAAATATTATTAATGACTGTGTGGCGGATAGTGTCCACCACGGTCAATGTGGACTTGTTGATTTTGTAGAACTTTAAGTGTAATTTCAACCACCATTTTTTCTTCAATTTTAGTGAATGTACCTTCTTCAAAAGGAGCTTCCATGCATTCTCCGTTATGATTGAAAACAGTACCCATTTTGCGATCAAGAGCTTCATCATACTCAATAAATTTACTAGAAATTAATTCGCAAAACGGAAGTTCATTAAATACTTCTCCACTGATTTGGTCATATTGCGAAAAATCTGCAGAAAGCAGTTTTTCCTTTTGAGAGAATCCTTGTCCTTGAGGAAGCTTGCTTGCAGTAAAGAAAGTAAAGTCTCTTGTATCTGGATTAGACTCAAAATGAGGCTTGTTAAGGAAATCAATTTCTGTTACAGCTTCAAAAGGAATATCAACAGTTAGGGAGTGGATACTTGAAAGTACTTGATGACGATTAGAGTGTTTAGGAGTAGCATATTGAATGTTTTTACGTACAAAACCTTTAATAAAAAGCTTGTTGGTAGGAAGTAATAGACGGCATTGAGTCAATTTTAAATGTTTTTTGATTTTTTTAATTTCAAGTACTGGCTCAGGAAAATCAATTTTTGCATCCAGGTCGATTTGGATTGTAGTTTCACCAAGAACTACAGGGACTTTTGCGTAAGCTTTCTCAATGGCACGAGGCTCAACTGGTTTGTTATTAACTCCAGGTACTACTGAATTTTTTTGGCTTTTTTTTGGTTTAGATCCTGGATAATAAGGTTTTGAACTTTTGGACTCACTAGAGCCCTTTCTTTCATAGTTTTTCGAATCGTTTGACATCTTATCTCTCCTTTTAAATAGATTACCTATATACTTGTAATATATTATCAAGGTAAAAAAATGCATGAGGTGAATCCCCCTGTCTATTAGCCTTTTTTTGGGGGGAGGAATCAGAAAATTGTTAGTTGATTATAGTGTACTTGTACAGTCCAAGTGATAGATTCATCATAATTTATAATAAATCAGTAAAAGGAGGAATAAGATGGGAAACGATAACAGGACCCGTAGAACAAGAGCTGTGGTAGATGTGGATGATGTAATTATTCGCGCTGAAAATATAGTTATTGTTGGAGACCGAAATAGAGAAGATAATAGCCAGGTAGCAGACATCGAGAGTTTTGATGATGGTGAATTGGAAAATGTGGATATTAGACGAAACAAATATTATCAGGATGATAGGCTGGAAGTATCGGAAGAAATTCATTACTATGGCTCTAAAAGAATATAAAATATAGATATAATAGGGTTTAATAGGATTCTGCCACTCTCTGGATTGTAAAAAATAGGCAGGGTGGAAAATTCCACCTGCCTAACTATATTAAAGCTATTAATAAAAAAAGAAATCTATCTTCTTTAATATGTACCCTTTGTAAAGGACAGTTTAAAAAAAGTCTAAGCAGCTTGTGAAAGATGATCTCTGTATTGTACAGGGGTCATCTTTTTTCGATTCCATTGATATCTATGGTGGTTATAGTAGATCATGTATTGTTTGATTTCCTTGTGAACATCTTCTAATGTTAGGCATGCCTTAAAATAGGTTTCGTCTTTCAAGTGTCCAAAGAATGACTCGATTGGGGCATTGTCCCAACAGTTTCCTCTTCTAGACATTGATTGACGGAACCCAAGTCTTTTTACCATCCTTTGATATTCGGGATGAGTATAGTGAGTTCCTTGATCTGAGTGAATGAGCGCATCCTTATGTTTCTTGAATTTTCTATTCTTCTTAAGTTTTTGGAGTGTATCTGTAGCTAAGTCCATGGTTATCCGGTCTGAGACATGATAGGCGAGAGCCTCTCCACTGGCCCCATCCAATATCATTGATAAATAAGCTCTAGAATTTCTCCCAAAGCTCAAATAGGTGATGTCTGTTAATAGGACTTTCCCGGGCTCTCCTTGGTTGAATTGACGCTCTAATAAGTTAGGGGCCACTGAGTGTTCCTGGGTAGCTTTCATTAAACGTCTGTAAGGATTTGCTTTCCTAATAGGGCAGACAATATTATATTTTTTCATGATTCGTCGTATTCTTTTCAAGTTATAAATAATCTTAAATTTGCCTGCCAAGGTCATTTTTATTTGGCGTGCACCTTTTTTGCGTCGTTTATATCGGTATGCATTTAAAATGATCTCTTTTACTTCTTCATCCCTAGCTTCTCTGTGTTTTCTGCGTTCTTGTGCCTTAAGAGAAAAGTAATTATAATATCCACTTTTAGAAACTCCAGCTACTCCACAAAGGTATCTCACCATGTTTTTCAGCTGATATTTCTCAATCACGGAACGGATAAGAATAAACTTTTGGCTTGGCGAGAGGACTACTTCTTTAGCCCCCTTTCCGCAAAACGAATCTTTTTTAAGAGTTCATTTTCAGCCTTAAGTAAGTTGATTTGTGCTTCCAGTCGAGCGTTCTTTTCATCAAGGGACATATCTCTTTCTCTAGGTCTCCCAGAATGGCCTTTCCTTGTGTCATTTAGCCCGATAACGCCATTCTTTTTATAAGCTGCACTCCACCTTTTACTTGCGGCTTGAATACGTGTCATTCCGATAATATTCGTATCAAATCCACACTCTTCAAAGATCTGCCTTGAGAACTTTCCTTTTTCCTTCTCAGCTATAAATATCCGTTTGAATTCATCCGTATACGTGATTGCCTTTGTGCTGAGCACTTTCACATAAGGATTAGTGGATAATTGTTTAATTTCTTTCTCTGTAAATGTCTTTTTACTCATGATGTTTTCCCCAGTCTATACAAAGTTGTCTATGTTTCATTATACAAAAAAGCACCCCATAGGTAGACTTTTTTTACGTGTCTACACTATAGGGTACATTTTACTTCAAAGGAAGAGTCTTTTTATTGGTAAGGCTTTAAAAAACGGCTTTTTATACATGGTACTAGTACATTCATTTAAAAAAACAAATTCATATAGTAAATTATCAAGTTATAAAGGAGGGAAAAAATATGGGATCCAATAGTAATGGTAGAACAAGAGCTGTGGTACTTGTAGATGATGTCATTGTCCGTGCTGATAATATTATTATCGTTGGAGATAGAGATAGAGATAACAATAACAATAACAATGGACAAGTTGCAGGAGTGACAGACAATTTTAGAAGATCTCCAGGAAATATTAAGAATGTAGTTGATGATATTCTGGATGAAGTTTGCAACCGTCGTTAACCTTAACTGGGACATGCTTGCTCTTTGATTATGATTTAAAAATTTGTCAGACTCTGAAGTTTTTTCCAAATTAACCCAACCAACAAAAACCTTTTTGAATAGTATGTAAAACATCTCTCCGTTTAGTCTTGTTCTTGATCTTGGTTTTGGTCTTGATCTTAAAAAACGCTGATAAAGCGTTTTTTTTACAAATCTAGTTTACATAATGAAGCTTATTGGAAATGAATGATAATGAAAACTTTGATATAATCATAAGTAAATACGTATATACAGTATAATGGTTTAACTTTTTACTGATTGAAGCATACTATGAAAGGGGAAAAAATTAAAATGAGCGCGGTGAATGAAATGGAACGAAAAGTCATTAAAATGGGAAACAGCTTAGGGGTTAACATGACGGAAGCCTTGAAACGAATTGGAGCCAAAAAAGGCGATGCCTTGGCCATTGAAATTGAAAATGGGGAAATCAAAATTAAAAAGCAGCAAACCAAAGTGGATCTTCCGGCAGGACTAAGCGAGGATTTTTTCGACGTATTAGAAAGTACGATCCAAGATTATGACCAAACCTTAAAAGGGTTAAAAGATCGATAATGAGTGAAATTCGTTATGTAACGGAAGCAGAAACGGTCGCACTAAATCTGTATCTCATTCGCAAATATAGCCCAAGTGAAACAGCAGGGGTGAAAGATTCAGCACTCCTTAATTCAGCCATTAATCGACCCAAACAGTCCGTTTTAGGAGAAGAAGCTTATCCCTCTATTGCAGCGAAAGCAGCTGCCTTGTTTGAATCACTCGCTAAAAATCATGCTTTTCATAATGCGAATAAACGAACAGCTTTTACCGCCCTACTCCAATTTTTAAAATATAATCACTTCACATTAACGATGGAACCGAAACAAGCAGAGGATTTCACCGTAGATACAGTAAATCATAAGTACACGTTCGAAGAATTAGTTCAAACAATCGAAAATTATACGAAACCCATGCCTACTTCAAGCTGAAATGGGCATTTTTTTGCACCTATTTTTGAAGTTCAATTTTATCTTACCTTGAAGGACATGTGATAGTGCCCAACCCTAAAAAAAAGCACCTGTATTCAAACTTCAGGCGCTTTTCATAATTCAACTTATCGGAACTAATAACTGTTATCTTTATTTTTGTGTCTCTCATAATCATCTAAAATAACTTTTAAAAGGCGCTCTATGGCTAAATAAATAGTTATTATAATGTATACAAAATAATCCTCAAAGCTATTCGTAGGCGGCGAATCAGTTACAACTAAGAACTTATTAAACGTGCCTTTAATTGCTAGAAATACTAGAAGAATATACACAACTATTTTTCGCATTTCCATGCTTTCTTTATCTCGAAAAGCCATATATACCCATATTATTAATCCTATAGGTAATATAGTGAAAATAGTATAATAACCACTTAGGTTCAATCTCAATAACGGTACTAATTGAAAAATAAAGAGAAAAAATACAACCAAGTTAAATAATGAAGGTAACTGTAAAAACACCAAACTAATTTTCCTGATTATATAATTATTTTTTGGTAAGCTACTATGAATGGTATCTATAATTCCTTTAAACTTCATTTTTGACTTTAGATTAGAAATCACAATAGATAGTAGTATCAATACGATTGCAAAAACGAAAAAAATCAAATTCTTAACATAGGTTGTAAATTCAATAAAAAACAGGAAAAATACTCCTATTGCTATAAAGAGGAAAATTAACTCTAAGCCGATAAAAACAGATTCTCGTTTTGCCTGTTTAATTATTAATCTTGATAGTTTATTAGATATAATTTCAACACTAGGAATAATTAATTTATTGAACAAAACATACAGCAATCCTATTAATATTGAAATCATAATAACACTAGTACAAATAATGATTAGGTTGTACATAAAGCCTACCTCCTAAAGAACCAATATTGCTACATGGTAACGACCGATTGAAGCAGAGTTGTTCCTTTAAACAAGCTTAAAACAATATAGAAATGCGATTACAGAAAGTTATATAAGTAAATAATACATATATATCGAATACGAAAAAAAGAGAGTAACGAAAAGAATACGAAGTCGAACGAAAACCATCGACATTAACGAAAATGCCTTATATAATTAAGTTAAAATATAATTGCTACTCTCTTCGTAATACTCGTTTTTCAACTTCACTGTGGAACGTACCACGGAACATTCCATGGTACGTTCCACAAATGAAATTTATAGATAAAACATACAAAGAAACCAGGTGCTGATACACCTGGTTTGCTGCAACTGCCCTTTTGACTAGATCACTAAATTCGACTTTCTTTGTTTGCAGACAAAGGAAGTCATTTTTTTATTTTTTCAATAAGCACAACAATGAAGCTCAAAAGCGAGATGAGCAAAATATTGCTCATAATAATCATCATTTAATCACCTCCTTATTGGAGGTTTTAGCAGTGCAGCTCAAGAATATTTTATCACGCTAATTAGATTTAAAGTGAAAATCCTTTCGACATATCTTTAAAAAGAAATAACAATAAAAACTTCCTTTTCGATAGCATAAATGCTATCATTAAGGTAATAATATTGAGTAAAGGTTGAAGTTTATGCCCTATGACATTATTTACGAAGGAAACGTTAAAGCATTTGAGCACTATTTGCTCCACAAAGCAGAACAAGAATTTCAACAAAGAGGACACAGGGGCATGTGGTGTCAGTTAACCGATATCTATCTCCGCCAACTTAAAATTATTATGGAAGATCCATTCCCACCAGCTGAGGTCGATACAGATGATGACGAAGATCCTCCGTCCATAAAACACCTCACTGTAAATGTTGCCTTTGACAATTTTTTTCGTTGGGGATTACGAATACCAAGAACTAGGACTGGGAACCATCGAATTATATTTGCGATTCATAATTATCATAAAGTTGTCCTTCTCCATCACTTTGATAAAAAATATAATGGTGCCATTCAAATCAAGGACATTCAACCAGCCGAAGCACGCTATGAAAATTATTGTGTTCACGACCCAACATACTGATTTTTTCTAAGAAAGGATTGAATAAAATGAGTGATGTTTTTAAAAAATACGCTGACATAGTGGGCAATGATCACGTTGAAAAACTTCAACAACAAGGATACATTGCTGCTCAAATCAAAAAACAGCGTCGCCAATTAAAGATTTCCCAACAAGAACTTGCTGACCGGATTGGGAAGCCTAAATCAACAATTGGTCGAATTGAAGCTGGACTTACTGTTCCACGTGCAGATACACTGTATTCACTATCTAAAGCTTTAAATATCCCGTTTATCATTGATGGTACAGATCAGGACTCACCTAATAACTATTTGGAAGTATGATTTCTTAATAAAAAGCCCAAACGAGAATGTAGTAATGTATTCTCATTTGGGCTTTTTATGGATCAATGTGAAACTGAAACGATACACGCCACATACGTTACCGTCTTCTTTATAACGAAAAGCTATCCATCACAGAATTGATCATGTCATCATTGATCCCAATATACCTCAGCGTAATCGACGGACTACTGTGGCCAAAAATTTCCTGCAACATCGCCACATCCTTCGTGCGCTGGTAAAAGTGATACCCGAACGTCTTCCGCAGCGTATGCGTCCCGATCGCGCCTTCAATCCCGACCACCTTTGCCGCCTCATTGATGATCTTCCAGGCCATCACCCGGCTGATCGGCTTGTTGCCCTGGCGTGATGAAAATAAATAGTCCGACGCTGTTAAACCCTTCGTGTATTTCGCAATCTCCTGCTGTAGGGCCACCGTCATGCGGACTTTCCGGATCTTGCCGGTCTTTTGCTCCTTAATCCGCAAATGCGTGGCTGAAGCCACATCCATCACCCTTAAGGGCAGGATATCACCAATCCGTAAGCCCGAATTGATCCCAAACGCAAATAAGAAGTAATCGCGGTACGATTTATGCAACAAATGCTCCTTCATCTCCCGGATCTGGTCCGGATCGCGAATCGGTTCGACCGTATTGGCACCTTTTAGTCCCATGCTTCTTCCTCCTCATCCGAAAACAGCACTTCACGCAATTCCACCGGCTGCTGCTTCATCTCATTTGCACATCGCTGACAGACGGTCACCTCATCGACCGTTAGGTAAGCGACCACATCGCCTGGTTCAAAATCCCGAAAGCACGCCACACAATTGGAGGACCAGGTGTGTCCCTTTATACGCACGGTAAACCCCCTCTTCTATTCAATACGTTTCGTCTAGTTATACTATACCATTCAATATGTTAAGGTGAAAACCCTTTTTCTTATCGACATACGAAAAAACCCCTTTCCGGGCAAGGGGTTTCGGTTCTTTTATGGGGTTTTGGCGAGTTTAACAAACTAGTCATTTTGTTAATCTAGAATTTTCCGATTCACTCAACCCATTGTGTTCCTAAAATTGAATTATAAGGAAAAGTATTGTAAAAAAAGGAATTTAATAAGATAATAAACTTGTAAATACCAAATATTAAATCAATCGGGGGATAAA